>CAJOOB010000055.1 GCA_905236025.1 uncultured Lachnospiraceae bacterium | reverse complement strand
GTATGAATTGATTGAATATTTTACGTCGTTCATTGCCTTTATAAGGTCTTTGTTACCCATTGCGTATCCAATACGCATACCGGCCATAGAACGCGATTTTGAGAAGGTCTGAACAACCAAAAGGTTATCATAATCCTTTATGAGACTTACCGCGCTTTCGCAGCCAAAATCAACGTATGCCTCATCAATTATCACAACGGATTCCCGATTGTGATCAAGAATATCGCGAATCACCGATAATTCCTCTGCAACGGATGTAGGTGCATTTGGATTTGGGAAAATTATACCGCCGTTTGGTGTGTAATAATCCTCTTTTACAATGTGATAATCCTTATCTAAAGGCTTTGTTTCGTATTTTACGTTGTATAAATCTGCCCATACAGGATAAAACGAATATGTAATATCCGGGAAAAGCAGCGGTTTATCTGAATTAAAGAAGGTCTGGAAAGCAACAGATATTACATCATCCGAACCCACGCCCGCAAATACACACTCCGAAGGAAGGCCGTAATATTCTGCAAGCTTGCTTACCAAAGGCTCACAAGCGGCATTTGGGTACTTTCTGAAAAGACCCGGATCAATATCCTTAATTGCCTTAAAAACACCCGGAGCCGGAGGATAAGGACACTCGTTTGTATTTAACTTAATAACATCGCTATTTTGCGGCTGTTCGCCGGGAGTATACGGTTCAACTTTTCGTATATTTTTCATCCATTCTTTCATAGCTTAAAACGCAGCACTGCTGCTTCCTTTCCAAGATAAGTCATTATTTAAGAATAAACTCTATCGCTAAATAAATCATTATTTAAGATTAAATTCTTTTGCAAGCTCTGTAAATGCATTGCGTGAATTCTTGATTGTGTCGTTAGATACGCAGTATGCCATTCTTACGTAACCCGGGCATGCAAATGATGAACCGCCCACAAAGAGGATGTTCTTCTTAACTGCTGCCTGCACAAATTCCTTTTCATCCGCAACAGGTGACTTTACAAAAAGATAAAAAGCACCCTGCGGCTTTACGCACTCAAAGCCGAGTTCTGTAAGCATATCATACAAATCCTTACGGTTTTTATCATAAAATTCAAGGTCGCACTTTTCATCAATGCAACGCTCAACAGCAAGCTGCATTAATGAAGGAGCATTTACAAAACCTGTGATTCTGCATGCGCAAACAATTGCAGTAAAGAGGTTATCATGGTCTTCAATCACGTTTGGAACCGCAACGTAGCCAATTCTTTCGCCCGGAAGTGAAAGTGACTTACTGAACGAATAACAAACAATTGAATTTCTGTAATATTTAGTAACAAAAGGAACTCTTGCGCCGTCATACGCAAGCTCTCTGTATGGTTCATCGGAAATAAGGAAGATCGGATGTCCAATCTCTTTTTCCTTCTTTGAAAGAACCAAAGCAATTTCCTTAATAACTTCTTCATCATAAATAACACCTGTAGGGTTATTAGGGTTATTTAAAATAAGAGCCTTTGTCTTAACATTAATTGCCTTTTCCAAAGCCTTAACGTCAGGCATGAATGTCTTTGTATCCGGTGCAATCTCAACAAGCTTTGCATCATAATTTGTAACATAAGCTCTGTATTCAAGGAAGTATGGTGCAAATACAAGCACTTCATCCTCAGGATCCAAAATGGCCTTTAATGTGGCATTTAAGCCTGCTGCCGCACCGGCAACCATAATAATGTCATTAACGGTAAAATCCGTGTCAAATCTCTTCTTAAGTGAAGCCGCAACTGCCTCTCTTGTGCTTTCAAAACCTGCGTTACTCATATATCCGTGAACTGTTAACGGATCAACCAAATCCACAATTCTCTTGATTTCGTCATTAATTGATGCAGGAGCCGGAACATTAGGGTTTCCAAGGCTGAAATCATATACGTTTTCCTTACCGTATAAGTTTGCAAGCCTTTTTCCTTCCTCAAACATCATTCTGATGGCCGAGTTATTCTTAACATAGCCTTCCATTCTTTTTGCAATCATCTGTTTACCACCTTTTCTACTATAAATTCTATATTTGATTTTTACAAAATATCTGAGTCTTCTTCCCCATTCTTTTTCAAAAGAGCTGCCCTTTCTCTTTTTTGGGATACAAGATAAAGAATAAAGAAAGTAAATATTACACCGCAAATTGCTCCGAATGAATCAAAAAAAACATCCGTAACTCTTCCGCTTCTTCCATCTACAAAGAGCTGATGAAACTCATCTGTGGCTGAATATATTGTTGCAACTACCCATGCAAAGCATACACTGTATCTTCTTCGCATAACAGATTTAACTTGCATTAACCTGCCGTATCTGAATGTATAAGCAGAAAGTGTAAGCAATATCGCAAATATTGCATATTCCGCAATATGAGCAAGTTTTCTCACAAAATACTCAATATCCTCAGCAGACCACCCAAATTTAAAAGTCTTTACAATAAACTTTGAAACAGCAAGACTTAAAGAAGATGAGTCTCCCGAATTCTGAGCAGACATGGAGAAAATAAGCGTTGCCCAGTACACAGTACATATAATAAGAATTATATTCCAGATTCGGATATACCTTTTATCCAAACCGGTATCGCCATTACTTTTTATCATTGAAGTAGTGCATTTTGCCCCTTTCATCATAATTGTTTCTCGAATACCCAAACATCTGCTTTTTAGGGGTTGGATCATCAGTTGGCTTTAAAAGCTTACATCTGTCGCATAAATCGCCTGATGTTACCGGAGAGCCGCAATTAATACAGCGTCTGGTTCTTTCAACCATCGCAAACTTACCTTCATTTACAAAAAGATCAATCATCTTCTTGCTCACACCCGTTCGCTCACTGATTTCAAGGATACTGTAATTGGTACCGTAAACATCAATGAATTCTCTGACTTTTGCGTATTCGTTTAAATATTCTTTACCGCAGCCATCGCACACATAAACGCCAAGTCCCTTATATGAATACTTTCCACCGCATTCGCATTTGGTCGGCATTCCAAGCCTTGTCATATTACGTTTAAGAAATTCTTCAATTCCGTCCTCGCTTTGGTAATCAAGTTCTTTTCCCAATACTCAATCCTCCGCAAACATTAGTCGTTTTCGCTTACTTTCGCAAGTTTTGCAGCCTGATCTGCCGCAATACAGTTTTCAACAAATTCCGAAAGATCCCCGTCCATAACCTCTTCAATTCTGTATGAAGTAAACTTGATTCTGTGGTCAGTTACACGGCCCTGAGGGAAGTTGTAGGTTCTTATCTTTTCCGAACGGTCGCCCGTACCAATCTGGCTTCTTCTTGCGTCTGCCTCTGCACTTGCCTTCTTTTCAAGTTCAAGTTCATAAAGTCTGGCACGAAGAACCTTTATTGCCTTATCTTTGTTCTTTAACTGAGACTTTTCATCCTGACAGGAAATAACAATACCCGTAGGAATATGTGTAAGTCTGACGGCTGAGTCCGTTGTATTTACGCACTGTCCGCCGTTACCGGATGCACGGAAAACATCAAACTTACAATCGTTCATATCAAGCTCAACGTCAACTTCTTCAGCTTCCGGCATAATTGCAACGGTTGCGGTTGAAGTATGAATACGTCCGCCCGACTCAGTTACCGGAATTCTCTGTACTCTGTGAACGCCTGATTCATACTTAAGCTTGGAATACGCCCCCTGGCCGTT
>CAJOOB010000054.1 GCA_905236025.1 uncultured Lachnospiraceae bacterium | reverse complement strand
GTGAAGACCAGAGTATTATTGGTAAGTCACTTATCTTCGTTGGTCTTTCGGAAGGTGTTGCTTTGTACGGACTTATCATTTCCTTTATGATTCTTTCACGTTTATAAAAGGGTATTTTCAGGAAGTGTGAAAATATGAAAATGTATTTAATAAGTGACAACGTTGATACTGTTACGGGGATGCGTTTAGCAGGTGTCGATGGCTGCGTGGTTCATGAAAAAGAAGAACTGGATAAAGCCTTAAAAACAGTCCTTGATATGACGGATGTTGCAATACTCCTTGTTACGGAAAAGATAAACGCTAACTTTGCAAAAGAAATTGACGTTGTGCGAACTACATACAAAAAACCGCTTGTTCTGGAAATACCGGACAGGCACGGATATACAAAGAGAGCGGATTTTATTACTGCGTACATAAATGAAGCGATTGGCGTAAAACTTTAGAAAGCGGGTGGACACTGTGACAGTAGAAGAAAAATTGGAACATTTTACATCGCTTACAGTAAGCAATGCTCTTAAAAACAGTGCGGAGACGCTTGATGCAATCCGTGAAAACATGGACGAGAGCTTTGAGAAATATCGTAAGGAAAGACTTGAAACCGCAAAAAAAGAGCGTGAAGCCACTCTTTCCGGTTTAAAGAGAAGAATGAACCGTGAGTTTACCGCCGGCGAAATGCATATCAAAAGAAAGTATATGCATAAGCAGGAAGAACTTAAAAACATTCTTTTTACGGAGGTTGAGAGAAGACTTTCGGAATACAGAAAGACTTCCGATTACCCGGCCGGACTTGTAAGAGGCGTTAAGAAGGCGCAGGAACTTGCAGGCGGTGAAGAAGTAATTATCTATTTGGATAAAGAAGATGAAAAATTCATCACAAGAATCAAGAACGAAACGGGAATTACGGCACTTATCAGCGATTTTCCAATGGGAGGCGGCGTAAGAGCGCATATTCCTTCAAAGAATCTCTTAATGGATGATTCATACAATACAAGACTTGCAGAGATCAGGGATAAATACGTGATTAAAGCGGAATAACGCTTTGGTTGCAGAAAGGACTAAAACATTATGGAAGTTTTAGGCAGGTTATACGGAATTAACGGTCCAATCGTCTATATTAAAGGCAAGACCGACTTTAAACTTGGTGAAATGGTATATGTCGGTAAAGAAAAGCTCGTTGGAGAAGTTATTTCCTTAACTACGGAAAAGACAACTATTCAGGTATATGAAGAGACAAGCGGCATTAAACCGGGAGACGAGGTTTACTCAACCGGAAATGCAATCTTTGTAACGCTTGCTCCGGGTATGATCAGTAACATATATGACGGTATTCAAAGACCGCTTAATACAATCGCAAAAGAGTCAGGTATTTATATCACAAGAGGTATAAGTGTGGCGGCGGTTGATACAGAGAAAAAGTGGCCGGTTGAAATTAAGGTTTTAGAAGGCGAAGAAGTTGAACAGGGAACCGTAATTGCAACAACCAGAGAAAGCGCGGCTATCGTCCATAAGGTTATGGTGCCAAACGGAATAAGCGGTGTTGTTACAGAGGTAAAAGAAGACGTCGAATACACAATAAATGACGTTATTTGCAAGGTTAAACTTGCGGACGGTACAATAAAAGAACTTACAATGACGCAACAGTGGCCAATCAGAGTGCCAAGACCGGTTGCAAAGAGATTCCCTTCATCAAGACCTCTTGTTACGGGACAGAGAATCCTGGATACACTTTTCCCAATTGCAAAGGGTGGAACGGCTTGTATTCCGGGCGGATTTGGTACAGGTAAAACTATGACGCAGCACCAGATTGCCAAGTGGTCTGATGCGGATATCATTATTTACATTGGATGCGGTGAACGAGGCAATGAAATGACACAGGTTTTGGAGGACTTTTCAAAGCTTGTGGATCCAAAGAGCGGTAATCCGCTTATGGACAGAACAATCCTCATTGCAAACACATCAAATATGCCGGTTGCGGCAAGAGAAGCAAGCATTTATACGGGTATTACAATTGCCGAGTATTATAGGGATATGGGTTACCATGTTGCCATTATGGCGGATTCCACCTCACGTTGGGCCGAGGCTTTAAGAGAACTTAGCGGACGTTTGGAGGAAATGCCTGCGGAAGAAGGTTTCCCGGCTTATCTTGCAAGTAAGCTTTCAGGCTTTTATGAAAGAGCCGGATATTTCAGCAACTTTAACGGTTCTGAAGGTTCCGTATCAATTATTGGTGCGGTTTCGCCACAGGGTGGTGACTTCTCCGAACCGGTTACACAAAATACAAAACGATTTGTAAGGTGCTTCTGGGGACTTGATAAGTCGCTTGCGCATTCAAGACATTTCCCTGCAATTCACTGGCTTACAAGTTACAGTGAGTACCTTGGTGATTTGGGAGAGTGGTACCTTGAAAATGTGGGCCCGGACTTCCTTGCATGCAGGTCACAGATTCTTACAATTCTAAATACGGAAAGTAACTTAAACGAGATTGTTAAATTGATTGGTTCGGATGTTCTTCCGGATGATCAGAAACTGGTGCTTGA
Source organism: uncultured Lachnospiraceae bacterium (assembly GCA_905236025.1). Taxonomy (GTDB): domain Bacteria; phylum Bacillota; class Clostridia; order Lachnospirales; family Lachnospiraceae; genus CAJOOB01. The sequence goes on along the minus strand of CAJOOB010000054.1, from coordinate 1,503 downwards.
AATTGCAAGGGTAATAAGACTTGGTTTCCTTCAGCAGAATGCGTTCCACAAGGAAGATACCTGTGTGCCGCTTTCAAAGCAGCTTAAAATGATGCAGACAATCCTTTACCTTAATGATAAGTGTAAGGCGCTTATAGGTATCGGTATTCCGGTGTCGGTTCTTAAAGAGTATGACGTTTTTGAAAAAATCATTGCTATTAAGTATGATGTTCCAAACGACAAACCGGAAATGTTTGATGATTACTTAAAGATGATTGATGAATTTTACGAAGACATTCTGAAAAAGCATAAGTAAAACACTTTAGAAAGGCGAAAAAATGGCAGTTTCATATTTAGGATTAAGCAGTATAAATGGCCCGCTTGTCGTGCTTGAAGGTGTTAAAGATGCTTTTTACGATGAGATAGTGGAATTTACGGTTGAAGATATTACGGGTCGACAGAAGAAGTTAGGAAGAATCATTGAAATATATGAGGATAAGGCTGTTATTCAGGTTTATGAGGGTACGGACAGTATGTCTTTAACAAACACTCATACAAAGCTTACGGGCCATCCGATGGAGATAAGTCTTTCTCCTGAGCTTTTGGGGCGTACCTTTAATGGTATCGGAACACCGATAGATAACCAGGGTCCAATTATTTCAGACATAAGACGAGATGTAAACGGTAGTGCATTAAACCCGGTTGAAAGAGAGTATCCAAGAGATTATATAAGAACGGGTATTTCGGCAATTGACGGGCTTACAACTCTTATCAGAGGTCAGAAGTTACCGATTTTCTCAGGTAACGGTCTTCCGCATAATGAACTTGCTGCGCAGATTGTTAAGCAGGCATCCATTACGGGAAAAGACGGTGAAAAAGATGAAGATTCGCAGCTTATAGTTGTTTTTGCGGCTATGGGCGTTAAACATGATGTGGCAGATTTCTTCAGAAGAACTTTTGAGGAAAGCGGCGTTATTGACCATGTTGTTATGTATTTAAATCTTGCCAACGACCCGGTTGTTGAAAGAGTTATTACGCCAAAGGTTGCACTTACTGCAGCTGAGTATCTGGCGTTTGATTTGGGAAAGCATGTTCTTGTTATTTTGACTGACATGACCTCATATGCGGAGGCCTTAAGAGAGATTTCTTCCTCAAAGGGAGAGATTCCTTCAAGAAAAGGTTATCCGGGTTATTTGTACTCTGATTTTGCGACAATTTATGAAAGAGCGGGAATTGTGCATGGTTCAAAAGGCTCTGTTACGCAGATTCCAATCCTTACCATGCCAAATGATGACGTAACTCACCCAATTCCCGACCTTACCGGTTATATTACGGAAGGTCAGATTGTGCTTGACAGAGATTTGCACGGAAAGTCGGTCTATCCGCCAATAAGCGTTTTGCCGTCTCTTTCAAGACTTATGAAGGACGGTATTGGTGCGGGCTACACAAGAGAAGATCATCAGGATGTTGCAAATCAGCTTTTTTCTTCATACGCAAAGGTGTTTGAAGCCAGAGCACTTGCGT
>CAJOOB010000053.1 GCA_905236025.1 uncultured Lachnospiraceae bacterium | reverse complement strand
GTGGGGTATTGCGGATCGTACCGATTATGACCTGACACAGCATCAGAATGTATCCGGCGAGGATATGACATACTTTGATGATGAGACAAATGAGAAGTATGTACCTTACGTAGTTGAGCCTTCACTCGGTGCAGACAGAGTTGTGCTTGCATTCCTTTGCGAAGCGTATGATGAAGAAGAAATTGCTGAAGGTGATGTACGTACGGTGCTTCACTTCCATCCTGATATTGCGCCTGTTAAGGTTGCAATTCTTCCTCTTTCAAAGAAACTTGCAGAGCCTGCAGACAAAATATATGCAGACCTTTCAAAGAAATATAACTGCGAATACGATGACCGCGGAAATATTGGTAAGAGATACAGAAGACAGGATGAAATCGGTACTCCTTTCTGTGTTACATATGACTTTGAGTCAGAGACAGACGGCTGTGTAACAGTTCGTGACAGAGACACAATGGAACAGGAGAGAATCAAAATTTCAGAATTGGATGCATATTTTGCGGAGAAATTCAATAAATAACAGGTGCGGCACGCTTGAAATGAGCGTGCCGTTTTTGGTAAACAAAATTGAAAAATGTTTATTTTTTGTTCAGGATATAAGGAAAGTAAGCAAATTTTATTTAAAAAAAATAATAGAAGTGCTAAAATGAATGTTACTTTGAGATTTGCAAAAAGAATATGGTGAATATGGAAAATAACAGAGATTACTGGCGTGCGGGAAACGTCCTTTTTCCATTACCCGTTGTAATGGTTAGTTGTAAAAGAGAAAATGAGCGCCCAAACATAATTACGGTAGCATGGGCAGGAACGGTTTGCTCAGACCCTGCAATGGTGTCTGTATCAATAAGAAAAGAGCGTTATTCACACGACATAATAAAGGAAACAGGGGAATTTGTAATAAATCTTGTAAACAAAGTCCTTTGTTACGCAACGGATTGGTGCGGTGTTGTATCCGGCCGTGACCATGATAAATTTAAAGAAATGAAACTTACGGAGCTTCCTTCAAAGTTTATATCCGCACCGGGTATTGCAGAAAGTCCTGTTTGTATAGAGTGTAAAGTAAAATCGGTAACGGAACTTGGTTCTCACGACATGTTTGTGGCAGAAGTACTGGGCGTTTGTGTCGATGGCCGTTATATGGATGAACGGGGAAAGTTTGAGCTGAACAAATCCGGGCTTGTAACCTATTCACACGGGGAATATTTTACGCTTGGCGAAAGAATCGGTAAATTTGGCTATTCAGTAAAGAAAAAAAGAAATAATAAGAATTAAAGAAAGAGGAAGAAAAAATGAAGATACTCGTTGCTTCGGATATTCACGGCTCTGCATATTACTGCGAAAAATTAATGAAAGCGTGTGAATTTGAAAATCCGGACAGAATGTTACTTCTTGGCGATATACTTTATCACGGCCCAAGAAATGATTTACCGAAAGATTATGCACCGAAAAAAGTAATTGAGATGCTAAATTCCGTAAAAGATAAAATTTTTTGCGTAAGAGGAAACTGCGACACGGAAGTTGATCAGATGGTTTTGGAATTTCCAATCCTTGCGGATTACTGCATAATTCCGATTGGTCAAAGGCTCATATATGCAACGCACGGTCATGTTTACAATAAAGAAAATGTGCCAAACATACAGAAGGGCGATATTTTGTTACACGGTCACACACACGTGCCGGCATGGGAACATTTTGGAGAAAACGGCGAGAATCTTTATTTAAACCCGGGCTCTGTATCCATACCAAAAGAAAACAGCAGAAATTCTTATATGGTTCTTTCCGATGGCTACGCTTACTGGAAAGATTTGGACGGAGAAATTTACAATTCCGAAAAATTAATATAAAAGCAAAAGTTTGGGACGATGTGGCTATCGTCCCGAATTTTTTTACCGGATTTAATAATGCAATTATGGTTGACGAATAATTATTAAATCTGTATAATTGTAATGCTGTATAAGAGAAAATTTATATACACAATTATAGGAGGAAAACACAATGGCAAACAAATGGGTTTATATGTTTAGCGAAGGCGACATGACCATGCGTAATCTCCTTGGCGGAAAGGGTGCTAACCTTGCAGAAATGACAAGTATAGGTCTTCCTGTTCCTCAGGGATTTACAATTACAACAGAGGCTTGTACTCAGTACTATGAGGATGGCCGCAAGATTAACGACGAAATCATGGCTCAGGCTATGGAAGGCGTTAAGAAGATGGAAGAGATTAACGGAAAGAAGTTTGGAGATTTACAGAATCCTCTTCTTGTATCAGTTCGTTCAGGTGCTCGTGCATCTATGCCGGGTATGATGGATACAATCCTTAACCTTGGTCTTAATGATGAAGTAGTTGCAGCAATGATTAAGGGTAATCCTGATCCTGCATTTGAGCGTTTCGTATACGACTCTTACAGACGTTTCATCCAGATGTTCTCAGACGTTGTTATGGAAGTTGGTAAGAAGTATTTCGAACAGCTTATTGATAAGATGAAGGAAGCTAAGGGCGTTAAGTTTGACGTTGACCTTACAGCTGCTGACCTTAAGGAACTTGCAGAGCAGTTCAAGGCTGAATACAAGAATCAGTTAGGTGAAGATTTCCCTTCAGATCCTGTAGTTCAGTTAAAGCTCGCTATCGAAGCTGTATTCCGTTCATGGGACAACCCACGTGCAAATGTTTACCGTCGTGATAACGATATCCCTTATTCATGGGGAACAGCTGTTAACGTAATGCCAATGGTATTCGGTAACCTTAATAACGAGTCAGGTACAGGTGTTGCATTTACTCGTGACCCC
>CAJOOB010000052.1 GCA_905236025.1 uncultured Lachnospiraceae bacterium | reverse complement strand
TGGGTTTCATGGGTATGGGTATGGCCATGAACCAGGGAAATGCATTAAATACAAACCAGTTATTCCAGATGTCTGCTGAACAACAAAAAGCTCAGGCACAGCAGGCTCAGGCTGCAGGTGTTGCCGGAGTGGCTGTTGGCGGATGGGTTTGTCCAAAATGTGGTAATAACGCAACAGGAAAATTCTGTCCTGAGTGTGGTACTCAAAAACCTGAAGTTAACGGCTGGACATGTGTTAAATGCGGTAGCGTAAATAAGGGTAAGTTCTGTACAAACTGTGGCGAAGCAAAACCTGCCGGTGCACTTTTGTATAAGTGCGACAAATGCGGATGGGAGCCGGAAGATCCAAAGAATCCTCCTAAGTTCTGTCCACAGTGTGGCGATCCTTTTGATGAAGGAGATATTGTAAAATAAATTTTTATCTAAAAATTAATAAATCTATTTTATTCTGGCCGGAGAAAATCCTCTCTGGTCAGAATTTTATAGAGCAGATATGAGGAGAAGAGTATGTCCGAATTAAAGGAATATAAATGTCCTTGTTGCGGCGGTGGAATTGAATGGAATGCCAAGGCACAAAAAATGAAGTGTCCGTATTGTGATACGGAGTTTGAACCGGAAACTCTGTTGCAATATGATAAGGATCTTTCTAAATTAGAGGACGATGACCTTACTTTTGAAAATGAAGCTAATGCCGGATGGAGCGAAGAAGAGCAAAATAAGATGAACCTTTATGTTTGTCAGTCTTGCGGCGGTGAAGTTATTGCCGATAATACTACATCCGCCTCGTCTTGTCCGTATTGCGGCAATCCGGTTATTATGAAAGGTAATCTTTCCGGAGATTTAAAACCTGATTATGTTATTCCTTTTAAATATGATAAAAAGGCTGCAAAAGCCGGATACCAGAAGCACTTAAGCGGTAAGTTTTTACTTCCGAAGGTCTTTAAGGATGAAAATCATATTGATGAAATAAAGGGTGTTTATATTCCTTTCTGGCTTTTTGACAGTGATGTGTCCGGGAATGTTATCTTTGATGCAACAAAAGAAATTGTTCATCACAGAGAGGAAGAGGATATTATTGAAACCAAGCATTATAATGTCATAAGAGGAGGTAGCGTTTCTTTTGATAATGTTCCCGTGGATGGTTCTACAAAAATGGATGATGCTTTAATGGAATCCATTGAACCGTTTGAATTTAAAGAAGCCGTTCCTTTCCAAACTGCATATCTTTCGGGCTTTTTGGCAGACAGATATGATGTTGATTCAGAAGCCAGTAAAAAACGTGCAAGAGAACGTATTATTGAAAGTACAATAAGTGAATTTAAAGATACCGTTACAGGATTTGATTCGGTAACCACAAAGGATACTTCACTCAAGTTTTCAAAAGGAAATGTAAAATATGCTTTGTATCCTGCATGGATATTAAATACTACCTGGCAGGGAAAGAAATTTACTTTTGCAATGAACGGTCAGACCGGTAAGTTTGTTGGTGATTTACCAACGGATAAAACCAAGTTTGGCGGATTATTCGGTGTTACATTTGTTGCAATAACAATAATCATGTATATACTTCTTAAGTTAATGGGTATGTAAAGGAGGATAAAATGGAAACATTATTAATTTCCTGTGCTGTAGGTCTTGTAATTGCTTTTGTTGTTTCTTTTTCCTTCAGGGCTCAGCTTAAAAGCGTTCATTTTCAAAACGAAGCATCTTCATACTTAAGAGAAGACAGCGTTAATGTAGATGAGAGAAGCGAATATTATACTTACAGTACAAGAAGTGTAAGGAGTAACGGTAACGTAAGCGGTAAAAACACCATTAATGCACATGGTGGATTTGACGGACCCGGAGGATTCGGAGGCCCGGGCGGACCCGGTGGTTCGATAGGCTTTTAGAGCCCCTTAAAAAAGTAACTTAATAATATCAAAAAATATAGAATATGGAAGAGGTCAATATGAGCATTTTTGATGAAGTAAAAGATTTTGGAACAACTAAGGAAGGAAAGACGGCAAAGCTTTATACCGTTACGGGTAAGGGCGGAATGAAAGCTGTATTTACAGATTTTGGTGCAATCTTAGTATCACTTTATGTTCCTGACAGAGACGGTAAACTTGGAGATGTTGTATTGGGATATGACTCGCTTGAAAAATATTTTGTAAACGGACCAAATTTCGGTTCAACAATCGGAAGACACGCAAATCGTATCGGTAAGGCTTCATTTACTTTAAACGGTCAAAAGTATGAACTTGATAAAAATGACGGTAACAACAACCTTCATGGAGGATTTAACGGTTATCACAAGAGACTTTGGGAAGCATCCGAAAGAGAAGATAATGACGGTAAGGTAATTATCTTTAAGTATTTTAGCAAGGATTTAGATCAGGGATTCCCGGGAAATATTAGTGTATCCGTTGAATACAAAGTAAGAGATGATAATGCTCTTTCAATTACATATTATGCAAAGTCTGATAAGGATACAGTTGTAAATCTTACAAATCATACATATTTTAACCTTGCCGGACATGATAACGGTTCAATTTTGGGCCACAAGGTTTGGCTTGATTCTGACGAATTTACATACGCAGACGAAGAGTCAATTCCAAACGGTGAAATCAGAAAAGTTAAAGGTACTCCAATGGATTTTACTACCGAAAAAGTTGTCGGAGACGATATTGATGCAGATTACGATCAGATTAAATTTGGTAAAGGCTTTGACCACAACTGGATTTTAAAAACAAAGAGAGGAATTGTTTCTTTATTTGGTACATTAAAAGAAGAAACAACAGGTCGTCTTATGGAAATGTATACTGATTTACCAGGCGTTCAGTTCTATTCAGGTAATTTCTTAAACGGAACGGATGAAGGCAAAGGTGGATTTAAGTACCAGAGAAGAAGCGGACTTTGCTTTGAAACACAGTTTTATCCAAATGCAATCAATGTTCCTTCATTCCCACAGCCTGTAATTAAGGCAAATGATGAATTTACAACAACCACTGTTTATAAGTTTAAAACAGTTTAATTATTTTTAAGGAAGGTCTTTTTGAAGATGGAAGAAACAGCTTTTTTTGCAATGCTTTCACGTATGAGATACATTGACAGATGGGCTCTTATGCGTAACACTCTCGATGAAAATATTGCGGAGCACAGCCTTGATGTTGCGGTTATTGCACATGGGCTTGCTGTTATCAGAAACGTTTATTTTAAAGGTAATGTTGACCCTTATAAGGTTGCAATTTTTGGTATTTACCATGATACCTCTGAAATTATAACGGGTGATATGCCGACTCCAATTAAGTATTATTCACCTGAAATAAAAACGGCATATAAAAAGGTTGAAAAGGTCGCAAACAGGCAGCTTTTAAAGGAACTTCCAAAGGAGATGCAAAAGTATTATAAAGACATTTTTGCAGAATCTGAAGACGATGCCGAATTATGGCAGCTTGTAAAGGCCGCTGATAAAATTTCGGCGTATATTAAATGCTTAGAAGAATTAAGTATGGGAAATAAGGATTTCTCAGAAGCCGAGAAAGCCACAAGGCGTGCGGTTTTGGAAATGAAATTACCGGAAGCCGAATATTTTATGAATTACTGTATCCCTGCTTACGGCAGAACACTTGATGATACGGTCATTAAAAAAGAAGAAAACAGCAGTAAGTGAGGAAAATATGGGAAAGTCTGTATTTATTGCAGAAAAACCTAGTGTAGCTAAGGAGTTTGCCAAGGTTTTGAAAGAAAACGGGCAGGCTAAGGATGGTTATATTGAATCCGGTTCGTACATTGTTACATGGTGCGTCGGTCACCTTGTAACAATGAGTTATCCGGAAGTGTATGATGAAAACTTAAAAAAGTGGAAGATTGATACATTACCGTTTATACCTGATACTTATAAGTATCAGGTTATTGATGCTGTAAAAAAGCAGTATGAAATTGTTAAGAAACTTCTTTTAAGAGATGATGTGGACACAATATATGTCTGCACCGACTCTGGACGAGAAGGTGAATATATATACAGGCTCGTTGAAAACCAGATAATTTCCGAGGGCGGAGATTTTTCAAAAAAGAACAGAAGAAGAGTCTGGATTGATTCTCAGACAGAAGAGGAGATTTTAAGAGGAATTAAAGAAGCAAAAGATCTTTCTGAATATGATAATTTATGCGCTGCAGCTTATTTAAGAGCAAAAGAAGATTATCTAATGGGAATTAACTTTTCGAGAGTTCTTACATTAACGTACGGTAATGGTATTAAGAATTATTTAAAGAGCGATCGAAATGCCGTTATTGCAGTGGGACGTGTTATGAGCTGCGTTCTTGGAATGATTGTAAGAAGAGAAAGAGAAATCAGAGAGTTTGTAAAGACTCCTTTTTACAGGGTTATTGCTTCTGTAAAAGATGAAAACTCTGATAATGCAACGGAACTTGAGTGGAGAGCAACAGATAAGTCAAAATATTTTGAAAGCCTGCTCCTTTATAAGGAAAACGGCTTTAAAGAAAGAAAAAATGCGGAAGAATTAATTGGTGAAGTAAAAGCCAATTCTTCCAATGAACTTATTGTCACGAAGGTTGAAAATAAAAAGGAAACCAATAATCCTCCTTTGTTATTTAATCTTGCCGAAGCTCAAAATCAGTGTTCTAAGCTTTTTAAAATCAGTCCTGAACAGTCGCTTAATGTGATTCAGGAGTTATATGAAAAGAAACTTGTAACTTATCCTAGAACCGATGCAAGAGTTCTTTCTTCGGCCATCGCCAAGGAAATTGATAAAAACATTAAGGGGCTTAAGAGTTTAGAGAAATTTGCACCTTTTGCGGATGATGTTTTAGCGCTTGGCAGATATAAAACAATTGCAGAGACTAAGTATGTGGATGATAAACAGATTACAGACCATTATGCAATTATCCCTACAGGTCAGGGATTTTCTAATTTAAAAGGCTTAAATCCTTTGTGTTTAAAGGTTTATGAACTTATTGTAAGAAGGTTTTTAAGTATTTTTTATCCGCCTGCAATTTATAATAAAGTAAGTCTTACAGCGTCTTCGGAGTTTAGTGAGGATAGATGCGAAAACTTCTTTGTTTCATATAAAGAATTGAAAGATGAAGGGTATTTAAAGGTTGCAAAGGTTAAGAAAAACGAAACCGATGCAAAAGACGATGATTCTGACGAATCTGAAGGAAACGGCCCTGTATTGAAAAATATAAAGAAACATGATAAACTTTGTGTCGATGAATTTATGGTTAAAGAAGGCGAAACATCACCTCCAAAGCCGTATAACTCCGGCTCTCTCATTCTTGCAATGGAAAATGCCGGAAAACTTATTGAAGATGAAGATTTAAGAGCACTTATTAAATCGGCGGGTATTGGAACTTCAGCTACCAGAGCTGAAATTATCAGTAAACTTGTACAAAAACAATATATAAGACTTAACCAGAAAACTCAGGTTATTTCGCCGACGCAGCTTGGAGAAATGATTGTAAGAGTTGTGGAGCAGAGTATTCCACCGCTTCTTAACCCGGAACTTACGGCAAGTTGGGAAAAAGGACTTAAGATGGTTGCAGAAGGCAAAATCACCGAAACAGAATATTTGGTTAAACTTGATGATTTTGTTTCGAGACGTGTCAATAAGGTTAAAACTTTAAACAATGTTTATAATATGAGATCATTGTATGATATGGATGCCAAATTTTATAAGTAGGCATCAAGGAATGGAGAATTATGTGCGGAATAGTTGGTTATACCGGTAAACAGGAATGTACGGATATTTTGATTAATGCCCTTTCAAAACTTGAATACAGAGGGTATGATTCTGCAGGTATTGCCGTTTTTGAAAACGGCTGTATTGAAGTTGAAAAGTCACAGGGACGTTTGAAAAACCTTGTTGATAAGATGGATAAGGGACATAAGCCTGTTGGTGTTTGTGGTATCGGACATACAAGATGGGCCACACATGGTGAGCCGTCTGATGTTAACAGCCATCCTCACGGAAACAAGAGAGTTACCATTGTTCATAACGGTATTATCGAAAACTATAATGAAATAAAGGCTCTTCTTGTTAAAAACGGATATGTTTTTGAAAGCCAGACAGATACAGAAACCGTTGCAAAATTACTTGATTTTTATTACACAGGAGAACCTGTTGATACAATTATTAAGGTTATTGGAGAGATCAGAGGCTCTTATGCTTTAGGTATTTTATTTGCTGATTTTCCTGATACTATATTTGCTGTAAGAAAGGATTCTCCGCTTATTATCGGTAAAGGCAAGGGTGAAAACTTTATTGCCTCTGATGTACCTGCAATTTTAAAATACACAAAGGATTATTACCTTTTGGAATCAGACGAAATTGCCGTTATTAAGCCTGATGAAATCACATTTTGTGATGTACATAAAAATGAAATCAAAAAAGAACTTCAGCGTGCCGACTGGGATGAAGATGCTGCTGAAAAGGGCGGGTATGCTCATTTTATGCTTAAGGAAATTCACGAACAGCCAACCGCTCTTAAGACAACAATTACCCCTAGAGTAATGGATGGCATGCCTTTCCTTGAAGAATGCGGCATTACTGTTTCAATGCTTGAAAAAGTTAAGAATATCTTTATTGTTGCCTGTGGTACCGCAATGCATGCGGGACTTGTGGGTAAATATATTATTGAAAGACTTGCAAGAGTATCGGTAACTGTTGATATTGCATCAGAATTCAGGTACAGAAATCCGATTATGGGCGAAGACGATCTGGTTATTCTAATCTCTCAGTCCGGTGAAACAGCAGATACTAAAGCGGTTTTGCAGATGGCCAAAGAAAGACGTACCACAACTGTTTCTGTTGTTAATGTTAAGGGTTCATCCATTGCAAGAGAATCGGATTATGTTATTTATACACATGCCGGTCCTGAAATTGCGGTTGCTTCAACAAAAGCATATTCCGTTCAGCTTTCCGTTATGTATCTTTTTGCTTTTGAACTTGCTTTTGCTAAAGGTGCAATTAACGAAGATAAGGTAAAAGAGCTTACAAAGGATTTAATGAACGTGCCAAAAGTAGTTGAAGACACAATGAACACAATGGAAGACTGCCAGAAAATCGCTTCAAAACTTGTTAATTCAACAAGCCTTTTATATATTGGAAGAGGACTTGATTATGCTCTCAGTATGGAAGGAAGCCTTAAATTAAAGGAAATTTCGTATATCCATTCTGAAAGTTATGCTGCGGGCGAATTAAAGCATGGAACAATTTCTCTTGTTACCTCGGATATGCCTGTAATTGCAATTGTTACTCAAAAAGATCTTATGGAAAAGACAATCAGTAACATCAAGGAAGTAAAGGCAAGAGACGGTAAGGTTATTGTTATTACTCAGGAAGACATTGAAATTGATAAAGAAGCGTATGATTATATTATTAAGGTTCCTGCGTTTAATGATCTCTTTATGCCAATAATTTCTTCGGTTGTTGTTCAGTTTATTTCGTATTATACGGCTGTATTAAAGGGATGTGATCCTGATAAGCCAAGGAACCTTGCAAAATCTGTAACAGTTGAATAAAGGATGATTTAATAATGGATGTTTTGAAAAATGATAACCTTTTTTCTGATTATTCGAAGTCTATAGCCGGAGAATATATTAAGGAATATGAATACCCTTACATGGTTCTTAAAAATATAGGTGATATTATTAAAAAAATCGGTGAAACTTTAAGCCCTGATGAATACGACCACCCAAAGGACAACGTATGGATTGCAAAAGACGCCAATGTTCTTTCGTCCGCTTACCTTGGTGAAAATATTATTATCTGTTCAAAGGCTGAAGTAAGACACTGCGCATTTATCAGAAGTAATGCAATTATCGGATGTGGCAGCGTAGTTGGTAATTCCACTGAATTAAAGAATGTTATTATCTTTGACAGTGTTCAGGTTCCTCATTATAATTATGTGGGCGATTCAATCTTGGGATATAAATCACATATGGGTGCGGGCTCCATTACCTCAAATGTTAAGAGCGATAAGACTCTTGTTACTATTAGTTGTAACGGCGAAAAAGTTGAAACGGGATTAAAGAAAATGGGTGCAATCCTTGGCGATTTTGTTGAGGTTGGATGTAACAGTGTTCTTAATCCGGGTACCGTTGTCGGCAGATGCTCAAACATTTATCCGCTTTCAATGGTAAGAGGATATGTACCTGAAAATTCAATATATAAAAACAAAAATGAAGTAGTATTTAAAAACAATTTGTAAAATGTTTGTTAATACGTTTTAATCCGCGGATTTTAGGCGTTTTTAAGGGCGTATAAAAGTGCTTAAAGACTAGTCAAAATCAATATAAAGTGCTATAATATAGTCAGTAAGAAAGTTAAATAGAATTTCCTGGGATGTACGACAATCCTACCGATTTTGAACCTACACTTTTTATAAGGGATTCCTAATCGTGTCATTGATGTCAGGCCTCTATAAGTGGAAGACAGAGAATGGGACTGCGGATGCCCACCTAGCATTGCTAGGACTCAAAACGTAGGAAACGGCATTTCGGGTAATTCTTGATTATAAAGCGGCACTATGTGCCGCTTTTTAAAGTTTTTTTGGTTGGAGAGGGCTTTATGAATAAACTTACCGGATATATAAGGCGAAACAAGGTTATGTTTGCCTTAATTTCAGTTGCTTTAATTATCTTTATCATTATGATAATCTACAGAATATTTTTCTATTCTGATTCTAAGACTTTATATATGACCAAAGCTCAGGTTGCAAAAGCTGTGGCGCTTGCTAATCATACCGAAGATGAACTCCTTGAATATGATAATTATTATTCCTCAAAACTCACTGATAAATGGTATGTAAATTACATGAATTACATGTATGCGATAGGCGCATATAATGTTGAAAAATTTAAAGCTAAAGACAGCGTGGCAAACGGATATTATACATACAGTAATCTTATTGATTTAATTGATGTTTTAAATATTAATGATGATACGATTGACAGCCTTATCAAAAAACACGGTAAAAGAGATAAGGTGAGTTTTGATGTCTTTGCGGAAATTTATCCGACAATCTGTGATAATTTATTTGGAGCAAACGTTTCAATTAAAAGTATAACTGTTGCTGCAACAAATGAAACTTTATCCGATATTTCAAATAATACAATTCTAACAACAAGCGGCGTTTATAACATAACAGGATATGATTTTAATACTTATGTTGATTCATCCGTTACGGTTGCATGTGTCGGAAAAGAGATTCTTTGCGTAATGAGAGTTGATACAAACGACGTTACTTATGAAAACCTTTGGGTTACTTCATCTGCGGATACTTTATCGACTTACTTTTACGGATATACAAGAGATTTTTTGTGTAATCTTGATTTAAATAACTTAAGTAATGCTGTTTGTGATGTTACTGTAAGTAATGGAACTGTTAAAGCTGTTACCGTAAAAGATAATTATATCAGCGGTAAGGTGCTCGCGGTTACAGATTCTTATATTGATGTATCCGGATACGGGAAGCTCACATTATCTGACTCTGCAATGGTTTATAAAATATACGGAGGAGTTTCTCTTTTAGATACTTCAGATATTATTGTTGGTTATGATAACGAAAACTTTGTTATTGATGATGAAGGAAATATCTGTGCTGCTTTAATTGACAGAAGCATTACCGCAAATACAATCAGGGTTCTTATTTATAATTCTGATTATGAAGATATGTATCACGACAGTGTTATTATTTCTTCTACATCCGGAATGACAATGTCGTATGGTGATAAGAGTATTTCTTTAAGTAAAAGCGAAGTGGTTGTTTTAGAAAAAAACAGTGTTTTCTTTGAATACGGCAGGGTTACGTTTACACCTGTGGGAAACGGAGAAATTGTGCTTGATTCAGTCACAAGATCTCTTGGTACACCTTCTTATACGGGAACAATAGAGGTTGATTTATCAGATGACGGTATTATTGTTGTAAATGAAACGTCTTTGGAAAAATATTTATGCAAGGTTGTTGCATCTGAAATGCCGTCAAATTACCCGTTAGAAGCTTTAAAGGCTCAGGCAGTTTGTGCAAGAACCTATGCATATTCCGCAATTTTTGACAACAAATTATGCAAATACGGTGCTCACGTTGACGATTCAACGAATTATCAGGTATATAACAACCAGACTCCTTCCGAGAATCAATTAACTGCGGTTACTTCTACCTCAGGTGAAATTATAACTTATCATGATGCTGCAATTACCGCATTTTATTTCTCGACTTCTTGCGGTGTCACTACGGACGGCGGAATCTGGAATATGGATGAAGGTTACCTTACTGGCCTTATTATTCCTGCTGCATACAGAACGCTTGATTTAACAGATGAAGATACGTTTTATACTTTTATTACTGATAATCCTTCGGGTTATGAATCTGAATGTGCATATTACAGATGGAATTTTTATCTCGATACGGGCAGTCTTTCTGATATTGTAAACAATAATCTTTCTGTCTTATATAAGAATTATAAGGATTGTGTATTAACGCTTGAAAACGGCAGTTATGTCAGTAAGAATATTTCTAATGTGGGTATTGTTAAGGAAATTAACGTTTTGAAACGCGGTACAAACGGTGTTGTTACGGCTATCGAAATCATTGGTACTGACGCTACCGTTAAAATTTCAAGACAGATTACAATTAGATCTTTATTTTATTTAAACGGTATCAGTGTTAATTTAAATAACGATACAACTACGGATACATTATCTTTATTACCGAGTGCGTTTTTTGCGCTTAAAAAAGACGTTTCAGCCGGCGGTGATTTAAAGGGCTATTATTTTTACGGCGGCGGTATGGGCCACGGTTGCGGCCTTAGTCAAAACGGTGCCAAAGATATGGCTGAAATCGGCGGATATACGTATGATGAGATTATTAAGATGTATTACAACGATGTTGAATTATCTTCCGTTTACTGATATACTAATAAATTGGTATGATGAGGAAGGAAAATATGAAAGAGAAAATTAAAAATTTTAATATTGCAAAAAGTAACATAGGAATTATCGCAGCACTTATTGTTGTTGTTGCAATCATAATTTCCGTTATTGTCACTATTATACGTGACGTTAAAGATGAAACGGATGATCAGACAAAGTCATATATCACTCAGGCCGTTTCGGATATGAAGACCGAAGTTAATAACGCTATTGCAAAAAAAATGACTGTACTTACAACGATTGGAAGCATGACATCTTCTGATTATTCTGATGCTTCATCTTTGTATGAATTTTATACAACAAACGAAGATATGCTTTCTTATATGGCATCCTGCGCAGAAGTTTCGGATTTCATATCAATCAGCGCGGTTTTATATGATGATGAAATCACTCCAAGCGGTGCCAAAAGACTGGTTTACGATTCAGAAAACGATGAAATCTATTTATACGCACCAATAGATTCGGGCGATGAAAATTATTACATTACCATTGTTGGTGTTCTTTCAAAAGAGGTTTTTTCGGAAATTGTTTCAGTAACCACTTTTGGACAAAGCGACAATACCTACGTTTGTGATGCTTCGGGTATTGTTCTTGGCGGACGTCAGACAAAAGTTGAAAATATTAATGATTTGTTTTCAAGCGAATCTTTTATCAAAACCTTTACAGGTACAATTAAATCAAAGAAATCAGGGTATCTTAAATATTACGGATCTCACCAGATGTATGTTTGTTTTGCCAAGCTTTCATACGGAAAGTTTTATGTGGTAACTTTGGTTTCTGCTTCAAATATCGAAGAAAGCGTAAGCGGAATAACGGAAAATACGCAAAAGTTAATGTTAACCGTGCTGATAGCCATTACACTTATGTTTGTTTATATTGTGTATTTTAATTACAGATATTTACTCTATAAAAAGATTGTGAGAGAAAGATTAAATATTTACGCTACTCAGTCACATTCTCTCAGTTTTGATTATAAAGTTGTTCACAATAAAGCTGATTACAGTGATAATGTTCTTGATTTCCTTGGATATTATCCAAAAAGAGAACTTATTGATAAAAACGGAAACATTGATGTTTTATCAAAAGAATCGGGTGAAGTTGTAAAAAATCTTCTTAAAGAGCCATTTAACGAGGATGAACCATATAAGTCCTGTGACATTAACCTTATTGATGTCTTTGGGAATGAAGTTGCGGGTTACCTTAGATTTTCGGTTATTAAAAAGAATAAGAAGGTTGTAAGAGTAGTTGGTACAATAAAAATCATTAAGCAATTTGTGAAGGATAGCAGGGAATAATATGAAAAAAAGCGAAGTTATTAAAAGAATTAACGACGAATCAATTATTGCGGTTGTCAGAGCTGATAACAAAGATCTTGCCATCAGAATGATTGATGCAATTATTAAAGGCGGCATTAAAATCATTGAAGTTACAATGACGGTTCCTAATGCAGTTGATATTATTAAAGAACTTTCCGCAAATTATAAGGGAAGTGATGTTATTATCGGTGCAGGTACTGTTTTGGATGCAGAAACTGCAAGAAGCGTTATACTTGCAGGTGCAGAACTTGTTGTAAGTCCTTGCCTTTCTTTGGATGTTATTAAACTTTGCAACAGATATGCAGTATGTGTAATACCGGGTGTTATGACGGTTACGGAAACGGTATCCGCACTGGAGGCAGGTGCTGAAATTGTTAAGATTTTCCCGGCAAATGCATTTTCACCATCCATCATTAAGGCATTCAAGGGTCCTCTTCCTCAGGTATCAATTATGCCAACGGGCGGAGTATCTTACGAAAATGCAGGCGAGTGGATTAAAGCCGGTGCTGTGGCTGTCGGCACGGGAAGTAATCTTACAGAGGGCGCCAAGACCGGTGAATACGATAAAATCACAGACTATGCAAAGAAACTTGTTGATGCTGTAAATGAAGCTAAAAATAAGTAATATGTATAATAAATTCAACCAAGTTTTTATTTGAAAGAAGGTACATTATGGAAGTTAGAACGGCGTGCAGTCCCAAGGATTCTAAATATTATACGACTGACAGACTCAGAGAGGAATTTTTAATTGAAGAGGTATTTATACCCGATGAAATTAAAATGGTTTACAGCCAGTTTGACAGAATAATTACGGGTTCTGCAACTCCTGTAACAAAGTCGCTTAAACTTACCGCAGGAGATGAGCTTAGAGCTGAATATTTCCTCGAAAGAAGAGAAATGGGCGTTATAAATATTGGCGGTAAGGGCTTTATTACCTGTGATGGTAAGAAATACGAAGTTAATCATAAAGAGGCAATGTATATCGCAAGAGGCACAAAGGATATTTCATTTGAAAGTGAATCTTCAAATCGTCCTGCAAAGTTCTATATTAATTCAACACCTGCCCACAAAGCGTATAAGACCGTTTTAATTAAATTAAACGGTGAGCCTTCGGAAGATGTTGTGATTGTAAAAGATGAAAACAAGGTTGAACTTGGTTCTCTTGAAGAAAGTAACCACAGAACAATTAATAAATTCATTTTACCGGGGCAGGTTGAAAGCTGTCAGCTGGTTATGGGTATGACTGCATTAGAGCCGGGAAGCGTTTGGAATACAATGCCTTGTCATACACATGACAGAAGAATGGAAGTATATCTTTACTTTGATTTACCGGATGATGCGGTTGTTTTCCATTATATGGGAGAACCTGCAGAAACAAGACATATTGTTATGAGAAACGAACAGGCAGTTATTTCTCCGAGCTGGTCAATCCACTGTGCATCAGCAACAAGAAATTATACCTTTATCTGGGGCATGTGTGGTGAAAATAAGGCGTTTAACGATATGGACGACGTTGCAATGAAGGACTTAAGATAATAAAAAGATTGAAAATACAGCCATCGTATAATATGTACGATGGCTGCTTTACAGTTTTATCTGACTATTTATTCTATAACAGTTCCGACTTTTCCGAGGATACCGTCTTTAGCACGCTCTAAACTTGTAATGATGGCCCTTCTGCCTTCTCCGTTTGATACATATTCAATTGAAGCCTCTAACTTTGGTTTTGTGGTCTTAAAATTGAATTTATCGCTTGCAAGTAAATCATTTGCTTCTTGAAGAGAAAGCTTACCCGGAATATCAATGTGCTTTTCATCTTCTTTGTAATAGAGACAATCAGATCTTGTAAGGAAAAGAAGGGTGGAAGCGTCAATCATATCTGCAAGTAATGCTGCAGTGTAATCTTTTTCAATAATTGCGGATGCTCCTTTTAAGTTAGTTCGCTGTGAAAGAACAGGGATACCGCCGCCGCCTGCCGCAATGGTTACCTGGCCAGCGTCAACAAGGGTTTTAATTGACTCAATTTCATAAATGTCAATCGGTCTTGGTGAAGCAATAATTCTTCTGTAACCTTTACCTTCTTCATAAGTAACGTAATTACCTTTCTTTTCCTCTAATTCGGCTTCATCTTTTGTCATATAACGGCCAATAACCTTTGATGGCTGATGGAAGGCTTTATCAAAAGGATCAACTCTTACCTGGGTGATGATTGTGGCAACAGGCTTATAAATACCTCTGTCAAGAAGTTCGCCTCTGATTGCGTTTTGTAAATCATATCCAATGTAACCCTGGCTCATTGCTGAACAAACGCTCATTGGGGCAACGGTGTAGGAATTATCCAAACGGGAGAACTCGGTCATTGCAGTTTGAATCATACCAACCTGTGGGCCGTTACTGTGAGTTATACATACCTGATATTTTAATTCGACAAGATCTGCAACAGCTTTTGCTGCAAGTTTTACGTTTTCCTGTTGCTCCGGGAAAGTAGTACCAAATGCATTTCTGCCGAGCGCAATAACAATTTTATTATTCATAAGCTTATCCTTTCTTTAAACGGGAAAAACCTGAAACTTAGGGTTTAAAAGGCTTAAAGTCCGCTTAAATGGCGTGATTTATATACTAATTATACCAAAACAGCCCTTATTTTCAATGTTTAAAGCGAAAATTAAGTAATTTTTTTGTTGACAGCAAATGTATAATTGTATACAATTATACATCATAACTCGAAAGGATTTTTATTATGGCTAACAGACCGGTTTATTATGATGAAGGCTCAAACCTGTTAAGACTTCAGGAACATTTCTATACATTGGTTGATACGGAAGAACCAAATACTTTCAGAAATCTGTTCCCTTACGATCAGGTACCTAAAATAGCATTTAACGACAGAATCGTTCCTCATGCAATGCCGGACGAAATATGGATTACAGATACTACGTTCAGAGACGGACAGCAGTCAAGAGCGCCTTATACATCTGATCAGATTTTAAGGATGTATGATTATTTTCATGAAATTGGCGGCCCGAAGGGTATTATCAGACAAAGTGAATTCTTCCTTTACTCAAAGAAGGACAGAGAAGCGGTTGATAAGTGCCTTGAAAGAGGATATAAATTCCCTGAGGTTACAAGCTGGATAAGAGCAAGCAAGAAGGATTTTGAACTTGTTAAAGATCTTGGCTTAAGAGAAACCGGTATTTTGGTAAGCTGTTCGGATTATCATATTTTCTATAAACTTAAAATGACAAGAAAGCAGTGTATGGATCATTATCTGAGTGTCATCAGAGAATGCCTTGAAACCGGTATAAGCCCGAGATGTCACTTTGAAGATATTACAAGATCTGATATATACGGCTTTGTTATACCATTCTGCCTTGAACTCATGAAGTTAAGGGAAGAATATAATATTCCCGTAAAGATCAGAGCATGTGATACAATGGGTTACGGCGTAAACTTCTCGGGTGCGGTTATTCCAAGAAGCGTACAGGGTATTATTTACGGTTTAAAGACACACGGCGGCGTTCCGAGTGAATTACTTGAGTGGCACGGCCATAATGATTTTTATAAGGCTGTTACAAACTCGACAACAGCATGGTTATATGGTGCTTCAGCCGTTAACTGCTCACTTTTTGGTATTGGCGAAAGAACAGGTAACACTCCGCTTGAAGCAATGATTTTTGAATATGCACAGATGATGGGGACTTTGGACGGAATGAACACAAAACTCATCACAGAACTTGCCGAATGGTATCAGAAGGAAATGAACTTTACAATTCCTCCTCAGACACCGTTTGTCGGAAGAAACTTCAACGTAACAAGAGCAGGTATTCATGCTGACGGTCTTTTAAAGAACGAAGAAATATATAATATTTTTGATACGGATTTAATCCTTGGACGTCCTCCAAGAGTTGCCGTTTCAAACACTTCGGGACTTGCAGGTATTGCGCACTGGATTAATTCATATTTCAGACTTTCTGATGAAAAGAAGGTTGATAAGAATTCAGAGCTTGTTCTTAACATTAAAAACTGGGTTGATTCCGAATATGAAGGCGGACGAGTAACCGTTATTACAGATGAAGAGCTTTTGGAGCAGCTTGACATTAACTGTAAGAAAATTGGCATTAACCTTGTCGATGGCTGTGTTAAGTAGATTTGAAAGAGGAGAAGTATGATAGAAAACGATGCCACACAAAGGGCAGTAAACAGATATTCCCTCACCGGTGAAGTGTTTTATAACATTCGTGAAAAGATATTATCCGGTGAATATAAACCAAACGAAGAATTAAAGGAAAATACTCTTGCCACAAGCCTCGGAGTAAGCAGAACACCTGTAAGAGAAGCTTTAAGACAACTTGAATTTGAAGGCCTGGTAAAGATTATTCCCAATAAAGGCGCGTTTGTTTTGGGAATTTCTCTTAAAGATATAAGGGATATATATGAGATGCGTTCACTTCTTGAAGGATTATGTGCAAGAAAAGCGTGTGAACATGCAACAAAAGAACTTCTTGATAAACTTGACGAAAACATTGATTTGTCTGAGTTTTATTGTAATAAAGGTGATTTTGAAAAAGTTGTAAGTTTGGATAACGAGTTTCATCATCTGCTTTATGAAGCGTCTGATTCTAAACTGCTTAAGTCACACTTAACCGATTTTCATCATTATCTTGAAAGAATCAGAAAGACAACGCTTACTGAAAAGAGTCGGGCTTTTACATCAATGGTTGAACACAGAGCCATTATTGATGCAATAAAAAAAGGTGACGCAAACGAAGCCGAAAAGCTTGCAAATACGCATATCATAAACGCAATGCAAAATATTAAAGACCACGGTCTCTGGTCATAAAAAGCTGCCACATTAAAAATGTGGCAGCTTTCTTTTTATCTTATAAATAATCACCTGTATATTCAACAAGCATTGCTGAATCAACACCTTCAAGATTGGAGATTGTCTGAAGGAAATCTGTTCTGTTTCCTTTAAATTTAACCTGAACCGTTAATTCAACCTTGCCTTTGTAATTAGACTTACATTTAAGGGAATTCTTGATTGTCTTAAGTGCCTGACGAACAATTTCTTCAGAACCTTCATCGTATTTAACAACCAAAAGGTATGTACGAACACCTGAAACAGCGAGTGTAAATACGATGTAGATAGCCGCAATGAGAATTACCGAAATGATTGCAAAAGGAAAGTAACCTGCACCTATTGCAATACCTGTGGCTATGGACCAGAATAAGAAGCCGATATCAAGCGGATCTTTTACTGCTGAACGGAAACGTACGATTGAAAGCGCACCGACCATACCTAAGGACATTACAAGGTTTGAACTGATTACCGCAATGATTAGAGCGGTAATGATACACATAAGTACGTTTAAAAGGTTGAAGTTTTCTGAGTAAACAGCACCTCTGTAGAATTTTTTGTAAGTAAAGTAAATTACGAGGGAGCAAAGGATTGAACAAATGGCTACCACAAGGACGAACTGCGGAGAAATGGATGATATTGATTCCGCATCTTTTAAACTTTCTGTAATAATTTCTGTAATTGTCATTTTAGTATGTACCTCCGTTTATACTATTAATTGAGACTGCTGCGTTATTTAAATTAAGCATTGCATCCGCACACATGCAGTATTTTGATAAAGCAATTTTTTTTCCTCTTACGGTTTTTAATAAATCAGCAAGGTAAGAAGGAAAGAAATAATCATATTTGATTTCTAAAATCACCAAATCATCGGTGAATACCGGATAAGTAAGTAAATCTTTGTTAAAGATATTAACGTCGTTTATTCCTGCGTGAAGGAATTTATCAAAGGTGATTCTTGTGTTTGAAAGAGGGTGAACATATGCTTCTCTGTCATAATCCACAACAACCATAGGGGATAAAAGTTTGCTTCTTGTAAGTGAATAAACTTCTTTTGCAAGATCATGTTCGGATTTTAATAAAGG
The DNA here is from genome assembly GCA_905236025.1 of uncultured Lachnospiraceae bacterium. Taxonomy (GTDB): domain Bacteria; phylum Bacillota; class Clostridia; order Lachnospirales; family Lachnospiraceae; genus CAJOOB01. The sequence continues at coordinate 3,589 of CAJOOB010000052.1, read as the reverse complement.
AGTTGGATTTCCGTTTATGTACTCTTCAAACATTTCTTTTGTGATTGAACACGATGTCTTACATATTCTTGCGCCGACCTTTTGTTTGCATTCAAGTTTAATTACATTATCAGAGCAATTATAAATTCTTATACGGTATTTCTTTCGTTTATCACTTCCGGCCATTTTTTCTCTGTAACTTGAAATGTATTCATCATCAAGGTAGAGGCTTCGTATAAAATAATCGCCCGTATCGGAGGTGAAACTGTCTTTTGGAAGCAGTGCTCCGATTTTTTTAGATAGTGCAACGTAATCAGCGTAAGTAATTAAGAGCTTAATTTCGTGTCTTAAATTTGTTACAGCACTTGTAAACATACATCCTCCTTAGAATCTCTTTTTCTTTGCTTTAAATTTTGTAAGTAATACAATTGTTCCCACAATTAAAAGTAAACCGCCAAACAAAAAGAAATAATTAAATTCACGCCCGGATCTTGTAAGGTATAAGTTTCCTTTTGGAGTGGTATTACTTACATCATCATCATCACTTGTTGCAGTATTTGAATAAATATTTACAACATTTAAGTGAATGAATCCGTTTGTGTTAAATCTCGATTTTAAGATTGTTTCATAATATTCAAAATTTTCTTCTTCATCGGATGAATCATTTTTGGTGTCATCAACGTAATCATCAATATTCCAGATAATTTCTTCAAGTTCATCAGCTTCTGTACCTCCCGCATTTGTAAAGAGGGTATAAATCTGATCTTCATCAAGGTCTGTAGAATAAAATGATAATTCATCAATTGCACCGGTATAAATTGTATCCCAGATATTAATACCCATCCAGTATGATGTTGTATCAATAAGCATTTCTGCGGGTACTGAACCGGTTGCTTCGTATTTTCCGTTCAGGTAAAGGTATGCGGTTGAATAACCTTCGGTTTCTGCAGGTGTGTCGCCATCGACAACAATTGTTACATATAACCATGTTCCTGATTCAAGGCGGTAATTGTAACCGGTTGTCATTCTTAAATCAGACGGCATTTCGTGAGTCCAGATAACAGGAGCAGCCCATGTTAACGCTTCTGTTAAGGCAATAAAGTTTTCATCTGCGAAGGTGGTTTTGGTTGCAATAAATACGGAAGTGTAATCATTAATATTTTCAGGTTGCATCCAAAAACTTATGGTATAGGATTCTGATGAAAAGCCTTGATCAAGTTTTAAGCCAAAATTTCCATCAAACCATATAGCATTTCCCACTCTTCCTTCAACATAAGAAACCTCTTCTTGCGAATATATTAAAGATGCGTCATCATATGGCATTGTTCTTATGTACGTAAGGGCGTTTGAGTCATTTGTGCCTGCAAGTGTATCATCAAAACTGTAGTAATAATCGGCTCCAGGAAGAGCGGTTGTTTCATCCGCTTTTATTTCTTTATTTAAAAAAGATAATGAAACAATTGTGCATATAACGGATGAAAGCATTACCTTTTTGATTAAATTAAATTTAAACTTTTTCATAACATCTCCAATCCGTATCCTTAAAATACAAGGTAATTCTGCACTGCAGAAAGTAATTCGTGATTAGTGGTATCTGAATTGGAGGAATAAGTATCCGTGCCTGTTGTTAAGTATTCGCCGTTTGAATCAAGCGCAACCGCGTTAACAACATTTTCACCGTTTGCTGTCAAAGCAGACTGTGGTACCTGGAAGGTTGCAACACCGTCAACAACTGCAATATCTTCGGAATAGGCAGCACCATTAACTGTAACCCTTAAGGTTTTAATATTTGAATCTGTAACTGAAATACATATAATTCCGTCATCAGATGAAGCTTCGGTATATGTTATTGAATCTGAAACAGTGTAGTAACCGATTGATTCAACAAATGTATCAAATGATGTAAACTGTTCATCAAGCCAAGCAACTCTTGTTTCAATAAATTCACGTAAGGCTTTGAAAGACTTTTCAAATCCGTAAGATGAATAAAGAGAGTAGGTATAGCTCCATCTTGTGTCATTGGCAATTGCCGCATCATAAAGTTCTTTGTAGTAAGTGTCAAGTGTTCCGCCATCTTTAATGATATCTTCAATTAAAGTAGGTCGAATCTCAAGGTATTTATCATAACAAGCCTTTAAGAAATACGGATCTTTTGCAAGGTATCTGTTCCACTGAACCGACTGATAATACTGTTCGTTGGTAAAATAATCGTTGGTTGTATGCCAGCCTGTCGGGTAATCTGTATCAATATTGTACATATTGATGTTACCAAAAGCCCAGTCAAAATCCCATTCAGGGGAAATCTCCGCAAGTGTATCAATATCTTTTGTAATAAAGAAAGAGTTCTTCATTGAATCCCAGTTCATTGAAAATTCGCAGATAATCCAGTTATTTACCAAAGAATCCAAATCAAATATTTCAGTATAATGAAGATTATCAAAGGTTGTATCCGTATAATCCGCTTCTTCTGTTGCACCAAGCCAGTATCCCGACCGGAAGTCGTAATAAAGACCGTATCCAAGATAATGGGTTTCGTCCGAATGATATTTAAAATCATATGAATGAATCGCGTATTCAAACGACTGCACAAGATTGTATGCGTAAGTCATTAATTCTTCATTTGTTGCAGCCACTGTTTCTTCAGGTGAATTAAAATACAGAGGCTGATTAAAGTTGGTTAAAACAGAGGAAACATTTGTAAAATTGTAGAAATCCATCTCTAGAATAAATCCGCCCGTAAGTGAGGGGATTTCCACGTATTCGCTAATATCAAGAGCTTCACCGTCATATACAAAAGAGTATGGTGCCGATAGCCACGAATAGTCAGCCTTTAACGCGGCACACAAGCCTTCTTTGTATATGGTTGCCATTGAAGAGGTGAGTCCTTCGGTTTCCTTTTTAACTTTTGCAATCAAGGTTGCCGCTTCTTCCGCCAAATCGCCGTAATCATAAATATTGACACGGTTAGAAGCAATTCTTATCTGTTCACACAACAAATAAACGCCCTGATAAGAATTATCCAGGATAACAACCACGTTTTCAGACTGCATGTAAGTCATGCCAAGCGCACCCGATAAGTCGTATACAAGCTTGTTTCTTATTAAAGTGTGGTCAATATCGTTTGCAAGTAAAACCCAGTGTTTGCTTGACCCCATATTGTAAAGGTTGGATTTTTTTGCAAGTTTAATCTTATACGGAGATTTATCTCTGTATTTGGTTGAATTACCTCTTAACTTAATTTGTGCATCACCGCAGTAAAATTCAGTATTTGCAAGCGTGTACTCAGAGTTTCCGGATGTTGCGATTTTTGCATCGACATATTCATCACCAATATCTTCAGAAGTGGAGATGTATATTACCGGTAACTCGCTTACATATAAAGAAGCGGAGTAAGAAGTGTAAGCACTTGATGTGCTCGTGGCAACAAAAGAAATAAACTGTTCGTTGTCACTTTCTGTGATTGTGTAGCTGTCTGAGGTTGCCCCGTCAATTGCCGTATTGTTTAAATACCACTGATAAGTATAAGAATCATCAGAGTTATTCACGGTTGCTTTTAGGGTATTCCCTGGGACAGCATAGTTTGAATTAAATGTGATATACGGTTTTGAAT
>CAJOOB010000051.1 GCA_905236025.1 uncultured Lachnospiraceae bacterium | reverse complement strand
TGCTGTACTTTTGCTGTACTTTTTTCTATCGAAGGCTTGAAAGCCTTGATTTTACTGCATTCCGTCCTTCAAAGACTTCATCGTCGGGAATATAAATACGTCTGTTATTTATAAATTGTTATTATCTGTTTTTAGATTTTTAATCATCTTATTATTGTGGAAATTCCATACCAAAAGTGCAATCTGTGCAAGAACAAATATAGAAGTTGCTGTTATTTGAACAATCAACATATTTGATACACTTCCGTATATATATCCCACACTCGAATTATATTTTAGATCCATACATGTATATGTGGTTATTACGGCAATCAAAATCGCTGCAATAATTCCGGATAACACATATACCGGGGTCATATTGAAACGTATCTTTTTTAATGCATTATATGAAATAATCAAGTTAATTACCGCAAGTATAAAGATAAGCAGCGCAGCCACGGTTATTAAAGTATTGTAAAGATAGTATTCGGAACTGATTTCGCTCTTATAAAAAAACATGTAAACTCTGTGATTTATACCGTATTCATAAAGGGTTCCGTCAATTGTTGTATAATACATTCCCATATTGACGGCACCAAGTATAATTACCGAAAAAATAACGGTAAGTATATTTGATATATAACTTATGATATATTTTTTTCGATATTCGGCGCTTCCAAGTAAGAGCGTCATTACAACCTTAATTATGAGAAGCGAAATAAAGAGGCCGATAGCCGCAAAGAACATAATATAAAAGCCGTTAGTATCCGTAAGAAATCTGTCATGAACAGATAAGGTAACTATTAACTTTAATACATATATTAAAATAAGTGAAACCGTTGCAAGTTTGAGGCCCATATCCGCAGCATTTCTGTTTTTAACTGCTGCAACAATGCAAGAAACCGCATTAAGAACCGAACATGCCATTATGAGCAGTAGTATTACAACTGCCGAAACAAGCATAATATAACTGAAAAGATTTACTGAACTTAAAGATGTAAAATCCGTGCTTTTTACAATATCTAAATAATCATAAAAGCCTTCTTCCGCATATGTTTCACCCGAATTAAATTCAGATGTGTAAAATACTTCCGTACACGCACCGATAATTATAAGCGCACAACTGATAACAGTAAGAACAACCGCAAGCAAATTCATTAATTTTGCCAATGTTTCGTAATTTTCACCTAAATGTTTCATATTAGCTCCTGTCAGGATTTATTTTGTTACATTGTATAATATAGTTGTGTCAAAATTATGTTTTTTCTAATTATTTTCACTGTATGTATCAATTAACACTCTATATTTTCTGTAATCATCCTTGTCCGCTAAAACATCAATATATGCGCCTTCTTTATATTCAATTATTCTTTCATCACATTCGGATTTAAACCAGAGTTTCAAATCATCCTTTTTACATGAACACTCTAACTGATACTCTTTCTTTAATGTATTCTTTATATAATTTTTCTTATAAGTCTTTTCAATTACGCAGTGATAAATAATTCCGTTTTCAGAAAGGTTCTTTGAAAGTTCCTCTTCCCTTTTTTTCTGTCTGACAGGAAGTCTTAAATAAACAATAAATATCGCCAGGATTGCAAGCATGATGGTAAATATACCAACGGATTTATACCAGAACTGGTTGCTGTATGCATCATACGGATCGTCGGGATTTATGTATATTTCCATGTTTCCGCCAACCTTTACGGAGTATGAACCACCAAGTATAACTACATCTGAGTATTCCGTATCATCATAAGTAAAACTCACCGTAATGTATCTTGTATACATTGACCATGTCTGCCACGAAGGTGTATCTGATGTTGAAGATGAAACCACCGTAGATGAAACTTTTTCATAATTTTTTATAACAGAAATATTTCCCGCAAGAGAATTAACAAAAAACGTGGTAAATAAAAGAAAAATCAAAACAATTATGCCAAGAATGACTCTTCTTAAACCATGAATATTATATTTAGTACTAAACTTCACTTTGACTCCAATCTATAAATGTTCTACTGTTCCGTCCTGCCAAATTCTGTCCAGATCATAGAAAATGCGGCTATCGGCATTAAATATGTGTACCACAATGTCACCAAAATCTATGAGTTTCCATTCGTGCGATTTATACCCTTCAAATGAGCGTTCTTTAAAGCCTGCTTCATTCATGCTTGATAAGCAAAAATCCGAAAGCGCGTCAACCTGTGAATCATTGTTTCCGCTTGACAGTACAAAATAATCGGTAACGTCGGATATTGTGCTTATATTAATTATCTTTATATTTTCCGCCTTTTTTTCTAAAAGTGCATCATATATTATTTTTAACTGCTTTTTTGTAATTTCATTTTCTGTCATACTTATTTTTAAAGGACAAGTCTGTCCTTACAAAGCTCCTTATAAAATTCCATTGTTTTTACGGTCATTTCATCCAAGTATAAGCCGCGTTCATTTACGTAATCAATTGTATCCCTGCAAATCAAAAATACGGCAACATCCAAATCTTCAAAGGCGATTTTTCTGATCACACCAAGGTTTGGAGCCATATTTCTGCCAGGCTCGATATAATCCGCAACAAAGATGATTTTTTCAAGCAGGCTCATATTCGGTCTGCCGGTTGTGTGGTATCTTATCGCGTCTATAATATAAGGATTATCAATGTCATATTTATAAAGCGCGTAATATGCGCCAATCTTTGCATGTAAAAGCGACGGGTTTTTGTTTTCCGCTTCGCTTATCGGAATATCTGCCTTTTTGCATATCTCAATTTTTTCTTTGTCGCTCATTGCTTTTCCACAATCGTGTAAAAGTCCCGCCATTTCGCAAAGGTCAAGATCAACGTCATATTTCATTCCAAGACACATTGCCGTGTATCTAACGCCGACAGTATGTTTATACCTGTCTTTTGAAAGTAATTCTTTGAGTTCTTTTTTAATATCTTTCTTTTCCATACACAGAACCTCCCAATTATTTTGCCATTTTAAGGAGCTCGTTTAATGCATCCAAATCAGACTGAGTGATTTTTACATTTGTTGTTTTTGTTGATTCACCGGGCTTTGTAACTGATATTTCAATCACGCTGTCTGCAGGCATCCCGCTCATTATTACCTGTTTTACAAACAATGCTGCTTTTGGATGATTTTCTTCTAATGTTTTTTTAGCTTTCATAGCTGTAAAAGGATTCATATCTGCCTCCTATAATTTGCCATAAATTCCGTTATTTATTATATATTCATATACTGACTTTGGCAATAATCCCAAAATATCCTCTTTATTCTTTATCATCTCTCTTATTTGCGTAGATGATACGTCCGGGATTTTATCATCAAGTACAGTTACTTTGGCATTATATGTTTCTTTTAGATTTTCTGACAATAAAAGTGCTTTCGGATAATCAACATCTGCTCTTGTAAACGCGACAATATTTGATAATTCAAATATAATTTCGGGCGTTTTCCAGGTGGTTATCTGCATTAGGGAATCCCCTCCCAAAATAAAGTACCACTCTGTATCCGAATATTTTTTTGTAAGAATTTGTAAGGTATCGGCGGTATAGATGGTTCCTCTTCTTTTATATTCTTCAAGACTTAAGACAAACTCATCATATTCTGAAATTGCAAGCCTAACCATCTCGAGACGCTCTTTATTTGAAGCATCGAGTTTTCTCTTTTTGTAACTGCCGGGTTTTGCTGTGGGCATGAACCAAACGGCATCAAGGTTAAGTTTTTTATATGCAATTTCTGCCATTTCCAAATGGCCGTTATGTACAGGATCAAAGGATCCACCCATAATACCAATTCTTTTCATCATAATTTTATAACCGGATTATCCTTAAAAGGCTTATAAAGCACAATTTTTCTTCCAATCACTTTAACAACCGTTGAATCTGTTCTTTCCGCAAGCATAAACGCCATCTCTTTCGGATCGTCAAGGCAATTTTGCAGTACAGATATTTTAATAAGTTCGTGTGTATTAAAAAGTTCTTCAATACCTTTTGTAAATTCAGGCGTTACAGCACTTTTCCCAATCTGAAACAAAGGCTGAATACCTGATGCAAGTTTTATAAGGTACGCTCTTTGTTTGCTTGTTAAATTTATCATTACATATCCTTTCTTCAATAATTATTCTTTATAATAATCAAATTCATGGCCATAGACCTTAACGGTGTCACCTTCTTCAATTCCAAGAGCTTCTAACTCATCTAAGATGCCGTTATCTTTCATGAAATTCTGGAAGAAAATAAAGCCTTTTTCTGATTCAAGGTTTGTGTACCCAAGCATTCTTTCAATTCTTGGACCTTCAACAGAGTAAAGACCGTCTTCAACCTTTTCAACCGTATATGGTAAACTGGCGTTATCCGGAACACTGATATCATCAAAGTATTCTCTTTCAAATACCTGTGATTCGTCCTTTAAATTATCAAGTAAATCGGATACATAAAACAAAAGTTCTTTTATACCCTGACCGGATACGCCTGACACAGGAAAGACCTTTATTCCCTGCGGTTCAAACTCATTTTTGATTTCTTCAATCTTACTTTCACTTAAATCGTAGATTGCATCTACTTTGTTTGCCGCAATTACCTGCGGTTTATTTTTAACGCCTGCACCGTAATTTTCAAGTTCGGCATTTATTTTCTTAATATCATCAATAGGATCTCTTCCTTCAACAGAAGCCGCATCAACAAAGTGAATCAAAACCTTGGTTCTTTCAATATGTCTTAAAAACTCAAGCCCAAGACCCACTCCTTCTGAGGCTCCTTCAATAATTCCCGGAATATCCGCAATTACAAAGCCCTTTCCACCCGGCATATCAACAACGCCAAGATTTGGCTGTAAAGTTGTAAAATGGTAATTTGCAATCTTTGGCTTTGCATTTGTTACACGCGACAAAAACGTTGATTTACCAACGTTTGGATAACCAACAAGACCAACATCCGCAATACACTTAAGCTCAAGCCTTACATAAAGTTCTTTTGCTTCCTGTCCGGGTTGAGCATACTTAGGAACCTGCATTGTGGCAGTTGCATAATGTGCATTACCCTTGCCGCCTCTACCGCCTTTTAATATTACTTCTCTCTTATTATCCAATGACATGTCTGCAATAACAAGACCGGTTTCGGCTTCCTTAATAACTGTACCTTCCGGAACCTTTATGATAAGATCTTCCCCATCTTTACCGTGACAATTGTTCTGGCCGCCTTCCTGACCGGATTCGGCAATATATTTTGTATTATGTCTAAATTCCGATAATGTATTTAAGCCGTCTGCAACTTCAAAGATAATATCTCCGCCTTTACCGCCGTCACCACCGTTTGGTCCGCCGGCTGCAACATAGAGTTCTCTTCTGAATGAAACGTGGCCATCGCCACCTTTACCGGATTTAATAAATATTTTTACACTATCTGCAAACATATCCGACTCTCCTTAAAATAAAGGCTTCAATCTGACGATTGAAGCCCACGTTTTTATTATTCAGCCTTTGCATAAACAGAAACCTGTTTCTTGTCTCTGCCTTTTCTTTCGTACTTAACTACACCATCAACAAGTGCAAATAATGTATCATCTCCACCGATTCCTACATTAGTACCAGGATGAATTTTTGTTCCACGCTGTCTGTAAAGAATGTTTCCGGCCTTAACAAACTGGCCATCAGCACGCTTAGCGCCAAGTCTCTTTGACTCAGAATCTCTACCGTTCTTTGTAGAACCAACACCCTTTTTATGAGCGAATAACTGAAGGTTCATTCTCAACATAGCTATCTTTCCTTTCTTAGTGCGACCTAAATCACACAAACGTATTTGGGATTATCTTTTGCAATTTCTTTAATGCCAAGCACCAAAGAATCCAGCAATAACCCGGTATCATCACTAAAAACTTCGCTTTCAAGCGTAAAATCCAACAACCCGTCTTCCTGATTAATTGAAAATTTGTCTTCAGTGAACTTTTCAATCGAATTAACAGTATTAACGGTTAATGCCGATACAGCTGCACATACAATATCCGAACCTTTATTTGCGTATCCGGAATGTCCTTTGCAACAAAAACCGTAACATCTTCCATCTTCAAGTTTTTTAATTTCAAAGTTAATCATTATGCGTTAATCTTTGTAATCTTAACTTCTGTGTACTGCTGTCTGTGGCCGTTCTTCTTGTGATAGCCGGTTTTTCTCTTGTATTTGTATACAACAACCTTCTTACCCTTAACATCGCCAACAATATCAGCATCTACAGTGGCACCGCTAACTGTTGGAGCTCCAACCTTAACGTCATCGCCACTTACAAGGAGTACCTGATCAAATGTGTAGCTTGTTCCTGCTTCAACGCCGAGCTTTTCAACTCTGAGAACATCGCCTTCCGAAACCTTGTACTGTTTTCCGCCTGTTTCGATAATTGCGTACATAAAGCACCTCCATATAATTTACTCGCCAACTTCGGTGATACCCTTTCTAAAAATGGGTACACTTATAACCTCATTGTGCGGCACACAAAACATAATTTATCATAGTAAAATGGAATTGTCAACTTAATATTTCATAAATAGGTCTTCCTATTTTCTGCCTTGTAATCTCCATGAGACCAAGTTTTGTAAAGTCATGACACTTAAGTAAAAGCGGAGCCGATTCTGTTTTTTCTTTTATGAAGCTTATCAGCTCTTCTTTATGCTTTGGATCTTCCATACCAATAAAGTCAACAATTATAATACCACTTAAATTTCTGAAATAAACCTGTTTTATTATTTCTAAGGCCGCTTCTTTATTAAGTTCAAACACAACTCTTTCTTTGTCTCTTCCGCCAATCTGCTTGCCGGAGTTTACATCAATTACGGTCATTGCCTCGGTATAATCAAAAACAAGATATCCGCCGGATTTTAAATATACTTTTCTTGAAAGAGCCGTTTCAATGCATTTATCAAGTCCGTAAAGGTTAGTCAAAGAATATCTTTTATCATTATATAATCTGACATCAACATTCATATTAAATTTAGAAAACAATTCCCTTGCTTCATTTTCAAGTTCAGGAGAATCCGTTATCACGCATTCTAACGAATCTTTGTACTGACTTGACCAAACCTTGTATAAATATTGTCCTTCCGAAATACAAGACGGAATTTTCATCTCACCTCTTGCATACCTTTTCTTTGCTTCATCAATAAGAGCCTCTGTTTCTTTGATATCTTTTTTAGCTTCTGCAACAATTTCTTCCGGTGTCATGTTTAGGGCAGAATGGCGTATAACAAATGCGTAACCTGAATTTTCAAACTGTTTAAGTCTTTGACTAATATCACAGCGAAACTTCTTATACATCTTTTTTTCTTTTAGTACACCCATAAAATTAACGTTAAATTTTCCGCGTTGCATAAATATTGCAGGTCCTATTGAACCAATACGCGTTGAAACAAACGCTTCTTTTGATTTAACCTTTGCCTTCATTTTCTGAACCAATATAATATCGCCGCAGCAAATCTTATCATTTTGCTTTGGGTTTAAAAATACAGGTGTAAAATCCTTTGGCATTGGTAAAAAGGCGTTTTTACCCGGCAAATATTCAACAAAGCATGCATTAATATTGGGCACGCAGTCTCTTACTCTCACCGCATAAATTGATCCTATTTCCTTCTCTTCGGTTGCTGTTATGGCAATTTTCTCAATATCGTTTACGGAATCTTTTTTCACATTAACTACCGCATCAAATAAAGCATCTTTGCCGTTTTTATCTTTGATTTTTGTTAGAATAATACGTCTCATATGGGTTCCTCTTAAAACTATTCGTATACATCAAGCGGAACAAAATCGCCTTCATCATCACGTCTGTAGGTTTCAAGTCTTACAATATTGCACTTTGCCTGTTCTTCGTCACAAATCCCCATCTTAACAGCGAGTATTTCCGGTTTAAGATTATAAACACTGCCGGTTGCAAGCATCATATAAACGCCTTTTAATTTATTACCGTCGTAATCCTCATACTCCATTGCCTTCATATCGTAAATGTATTTTTTTACCTCTGCTTCGCCTTCTGTACACTTTGTTTTTCTGTATACCACAATTTCGTTCTGTGACATAAATGAATCTACGATATTTTGAATATCAGAAACACTTATTTCTCCTGCCATATATGGCACAAAATAATCCGAAGCTTCACAAACGCTCATACATTTACCTGCATTATCGGGTAAAATCTTGTAATTTAACACACTTATTCCTTCAACCATTGTATCATCAAGGAGTTTTCTTGAAGTTTCCTCATCCAAAGATGAATTCACTTCAATATCAAAATACTCTCCAAGGCTTTGCATCCCCACCGCTAAAGGAGCAGCAAACGAAACCTTTTGATGTGGTGAAAACCCGTCAGTATATGCAATATCAATGCCTGAACGTCTTATTGCCTTTTGAAAATATCTAAGCATATCAAGATGGGCAATGTACTTCATGTATCCGGTTTTTGAATACTTTATTCGTACTTTCATTATTTTCCGCCCTCCCTCGTTCTAATACAGATTGTTCCGTCATATACAAGATCCGACGCTCCGCATCCCGAACAGCGTTCAGCGCAGTTTAAGGTCACCTTTTCATTCATGGCATTATTCCATTCACGTTTAAGAAATTCCTTTGTAACCCCGATATCAATAAAATCCCAAGGAAAAAGTTCATCCAGACTTCTTTCTCTTACTGTATAAAAGTCCATATCAATACCGGCTTTTTCAAACGCTTTAAGCCATTTATCATAATCAAAATAATCTGACCACGCATCATACAGGCAGCCCATATTATACGCATTTACAATTGCTTTTGAGACTTTTCTGTCTCCTCTTGCAAATACACCTTCTAAGATTGTAACATCAGCTTCATGCCAGTTATATTTAATGCTTCTTTGATTAAGCATCTCCATTACCTTATGTCTTACTTTATACGCTTTTTCAATATAATCTTCTTTATGAAGCATTGTTGCCCATTGTAACGGTGTAAAAGGTTTTGGAATAAAGAAACTTGAACTTGCTACAATCTGAATCTTTCCGTTTCTTTTTTCCTTTGGAATAAGATCATAATAAAGTCTTGCAATTTTATCAGAAAGTATTGCAATCCCCTCAATATCCTCATCTGTTTCCGTAGGAAGACCAAGCATAAAATAAAGCTTTACCTTATTCCATCCTCCAAGGAACGCCTGTCTTGCGCCATCTAAAATAACTTCTTCCGTAAGACCTTTGTTAATGACATTTCTTATCCTCTGTGAACCGCCCTCAGGCGCAAAAGTAAGTGAGGATTTTCTGACATCCTGAACTTTATTCATTACATCCAAAGAAAACGCATCAATTCTGAGAGAAGGAAGTGAGACGTTTACACCCTTTGAATGGTAATTATCAATTAAAAACGTAAGTAATTCACTTAAATGTGAATAATCGCTTGAACTCAAAGAACTGAGTGTCATTTCCTCATATCCCGTCGAATCAAGCATATTCTTGGCTTTTTCTTTTAAGAATTCCAAAGAGCGTTCTCTTAACGGCCTGTAAATTGTTCCTGCCTGACAGAATCTGCACCCTCTTATACAACCTCTTTGAATTTCTAACACAACACGGTCCTGTACCGCTCTTGTAAAAGGTACAAGCGGCTTATCCGGATAATACGTATTGTTTAAGTCTTTAACAACTTCTTTTTTTACCCTCTTTGGAACATCATCATATAAAGGATAAAATGACTTTAATGTTCCGTCTTCATTGTATTTACACTCATATAATGAAGGAACATACATTCCGGAAATATGAGAAGCCAGTCTTAAAAACTCTTCTCTTCTTTTTCCACTCTTTTTACATTCTCTGTAACAATCTAGCAGTTCCTGATATCTTGTTTCTCCTTCACCCATATAAAATATGTCAAAAAATTCCGCAATAGGTTCAGGGTTATATGAACAAGGACCACCACCAATAACAATAGGGTCATCCTCTTTCCTGTCTTTTGAATAAATTGGAATCTTAGATAAATCAAGGATTTGCAACACATTTGTGTAACACATTTCATACTGAAGCGTTATACCCAAAAAATCGCAATCTCTGACAGGAGTTTGCGATTCAATGCAAAATAAAGGAATATCCCTTTCTCGCATAATCTTATCCAAATCATGCCACGGTGAATAAACTCTTTCACAATAAACACCGTCCATTTTATTGAACATATCATAAAGAATCTGTATTCCCAGATGAGACATTCCCACCTCATAAACATCCGGGAAGCACATACAAAAACGTACATCCACAGAGTCTAAAGGTTTAACTATCATATTCAATTCATTTCCGATATACCTTGAGGGTTTCTCAATGTGCATAAGTATATCATCACTCAGGGCTAGTTTTCTCATAAAATACCTTTGTTTCCGGACTATTTTTCAGGTTTTTCTTTGATTTCCTTTAACTCATCCAAAATCTTCTTAACATTTTCATCCAGAGTAAGATCATATACAAGCATAAAGCAGTCATATGCAGAATCGTAATTCTTATTTGTAAATTCAATTTTTCCCACTCTGTATGTAATGCCAATCGTATCCGGATTTGGCCCCAAATTAATGTTTTCAGATTTTAATATTCCCTGTAAGCTTTTGACTTCAGGCTTTATATTCGCAATCCTGTCAACCAAAGCCCGGTCCGGCAAGCTTTCTTTTGCAGCATCAATAAAATCAATTTCGTTAAGCGCCTGCTTGGTTTCGTAATAAATATTACTGTAAACATATAATGCCTTTGCAACATCCGGGCGCTTTGTTTCAAGGTAATAAAAACCAAGATTTCTGTAATAATGAGCCATTGACTGTCTGCTGCAGCAGAATCTGTACGCTTCCGCATTAAGCTGCTTTACAGAAGTAATACTTCCGATTTTCTTGTAAAGTTCAGTAAGCTGCAAATAACTGTCTAAATCAACAGGATTATAATAAAGCGCTCTGTTGTAAGCTTTAATGGCATCATCAAATCTTTCAAGTTTGATGTTTATGTAGCCATAGGCACGGTAATACTCACTCATTCTATACTTGGAGTATTCAAGTTTTTCTGCATCCTTAAAGAAATACGTGTAATAATAAGTATCCAAAATATGCTCGAAGCAAAAAACTCTTTTGCCAAGCGTGTCGTAATAATCTTCAAGTTCATTGAGCATTTCTTCAATCAAAGTCAGTGCATCAAAAAAACTATTTTCTCTTATCTTTGTGACAATCGCATAATACTTTTTATCGATTTCGCTAACTTCCGGTTCCATACTTAAACCTCCAAAATTTAATAGATTACAATCGCCGTATCAACGGGTATCAGACTGTATATAGATGCCGCAGACGAACTTGATACATAAATTGACCCATACGAACCGTTATTTACATATGTGGTACCGCCAAAATCAGAATCCGAATACCATGCCGCATCCATGATACCAACATTTGTGTCCACCGTATTTCCGTAATAAACCATCCAGTAGCTTACGGTTTTTGTAAAATATGTACGACTGAAGGTGAAGTTTCTTAATTTTACCCTTAATCTGTACACACCTTTTAATGTTGAATATCCGGATTTTCCCGTTATACAATCACACGAAAACTGTAACGAGCCGTCTTTAAACACATACAGTTTTTGCTCCGATATACTTATTTCAACATAAGTATCCCCAATATCCAAAGTCCCGTGTGATGCCGCTTTTTGATAATAATTTAAATCCCTTGTAACAACATCTCCGCTTTTAATATTTTCAATAATCATATCAATTTCAGAGGTGTCATCAATCCACCATCCGTAATCACCGCCGGAAATTCTTACGTTTGAGCCGGAATGTGTGGTAAATGTTCTTATTTTTCCATACGTTTCATATGATGAGAACGTATCATCAATCCAATCGTGGATGAGTTCTCTGTCAAATGTAACCGAATAATCTTCGTCAATGGCTATCCACTGCGCAAACGTATCTTTATCAAGAATTATTACGGTATCATCAAGAGTATAATTTATAACAGAAGTAAGATAACCGTTTAATTCATTTTCAAGTTCCGTTAAATCGTTGCTTTGTTTATCACTGTTAATGAGATAAATACCTGCATCGTTTAAATTCAGGATTTCATATCCCGAATCAACATACTGTATAATGAATTTTGAAAGAAGATCGGAATCCAAATACATTCCGGGATTTCCCTCTTCAATCACAAATTTTTCTCCGTCATAACTTACGGTTGCGTTTGTGGGCTCCATCTCTTCTTCAGTATAATTGTTACATACAAGATTTGCGATTTCTTCTAAAAGTTTATCCGAATCATATGATCTTTCAATTGTGATTTCGTATGTTTCATCACTTTCAAACGGCCAGAGATACGGGTTTTGTTTTTCCTTAACATCCGCAATAGTCTGATTGTTTACAAAAACAACCTCCAAATCAATGTCATCGGCAGTTATCAGTTCCGTAACATTGCCTCGTTCTACAATCTTTAAAACATAATATCTGATTTCGTCTTCAAAATAAGACTCCGCCTCTGAGACAGTCATTTTTGAAATATCAACACCGTTTAAGGTTGTTCCCTTAAAGAAATGATTCTGATAATAAACCGAAACGGCAAGATAAATACAAAAGAGTATGGCAACCAGAGTAACCGCAAAAAACAGAACCGAATTAAAAATCTGTTTCCTGCGCCTTATCCTTCTTCTTGCCTCTATTCTTCGTCTTTCATTAACTGTACGCCTGTCCAAACTTTATCTCCTTGCAAGTTCAGTCATTACATCGTCCCAGGTAATACCCTTAATAGCCATTAAAACCATTACATGATACAAGAAGTCTGAAATCTCATACTTGGTTTCTTCAGGATTTGGATTCTTAGCGGCGATAATAATTTCTGAAGCTTCTTCTCCGCATTTCTTCAACACCTTATCAATACCCTTGTCAAACAGGTAATTGGTATATGAGCCTTCCTTCGGATTTTTCTTTCTGTCCAAAATAACGTTATATACTTCTTCCAAAACCTTGTGAGGATCTCTCTCACTGTAATCAAGTTTGAAAAGTTCATTAAAGAAACAACTTCTTTTGCCTGTATGACAAGCAGCACCAACCTGGTAAACCTTAGCAAGCAAAGTGTCGTTATCACAGTCGCAGCTTAATTCCTTAACATACTGATAATGTCCGCTTGTATAGCCCTTCTCCCAGATTTCCTGTCTTGATCTGCTGTAATAAGTCATTCTTCCTGTCTTTAAAGTCTGTTCAAAAGAAAGCTCATTCATATAAGCAAGCATTAAAACATCGCCCGTCTGATAATCCTGGACAATACAAGGAATAAGTCCGTCTGAATTTGTCTTAAGTTCAGAAAAATTAATTTTAGACTTTAAAACATTAACCTCGTATCCCATATCGGAAAGAGAATCCTTTAAATCCATGTAGTCCGTATCATCATGCGCATCCTCTTTAAACGCTACACCAAAGAGTTTTTTGTTACACTTAGTGCATGCATCGTTAATTGCGTTTACATCTGAATCCACATTAGTAAGAACAACCTTAACCGAATCCTCTTCACAAAGCTTGTTTGCAGTTGAAACATCAGCCGTAAAGAAAGTTTTTATGCCGTTATTTAAAGCAGCGTTAAGTGCTTCGTCAGATGTATTGCTCGTAACAATAGCCGCAAGCTTAGCGGCTCCAAATCTGTCCGCAGCCTCCTTAAGTAAAGCAACATTAGACTTATCGTCCAAATCCAAAACCGCATGCTTGGCGCCTGTGTATAAGAACTTCTTAATATCCTCAATTCTCTTTATGTTACCCGCAAAATAGACCTCATGATCCGAAAGAGTAACAATTTCCTTTACGGTATCAATATTTCTGTCATGGGTAACATCCGAACTAGAAACTTCCGTAATAAAAAGTTCGTCCACGCCGTTATTGCACAAATGCTGACAATATACAGGAACACTGAGTTCCTTACCATCCGTTGAGGTTGGTGTGACTCTTGCCATTTCACCGCTGACAACATCATACATTGCAATGTGATTTCTATGAACCGATAAGCTTTGAATTAAATTTAAACTCATAATGTCTCCAATCTTTTAGAGGGTACCCTTTGTTGAAAGTACCGAATTTATTCTCTCGTCATATTGTGAAGCCATATCCAAAGCTTTGGCAAAAGCCTTATAAGCAGCCTCGCAGATGTGATGATCATTAATACCTGTAATTTGTTTAAAGTGTAAATTCATACCCGCAGAATATGAAATTGCATAGAAAAATTCTCTAACCATGCACGTATCATATTCACCCATTTTTTCTCCGCTGAAAGTCAAATCAGACGAATAATAAGGCCTGTTGGAAAGGTCAATGGCGCATAAAACCAACGCATCATCCATCGGTAAAATAGAATTACCGAAACGCTTAATGCCCTTTTTATCTCCAAGCGCTTCCTTAATTGCGTCGCCAAGAACAATCCCCACATCTTCGATTGTGTGGTGTGAATCAACATTCAAATCACCCGTTGCTTTAACACAAAGGTCAAACAAGCCGTGCTTTGCAAAGCTTATAAGCATGTGATCCAAAAATCCAATACCGGTTGAAACATCAGCTTTACCGGTTCCGTCAATATCCAAAGAAATTGAAATATCAGTTTCCCCGGTCTTTCTTTTAACTTCTGCGTATCTCATAATAATCCCTTTCGTGGTTAAGATATCATAATTACTGTATATTATAGCAAAAAACGCCCCATTTTATCAATATATTTACCAAAAACCTTCAAATAAAAAACAAAGCGCCGACTTATAAAAGCCGGCGCGTTTATTACTTGTTAAATCTGACTTTAATGGAATTTGCATGAGCCGTTAAACCTTCAGCTTCGGCAAACTTAATAATGTCTTCACTTGCATTTTCTAAGGCTTCCTTAGAAAATGCAATAATACTGCTCTTCTTAATAAAGTCATCAACAGAAAGCGGTGAAAAGAACTTAGCCGTTCCGTTTGTAGGAAGAACGTGATTCGGTCCTGCAAAATAATCTCCGAGAGGTTCTGAAGAAAATTCACCAAGGAACATTGCACCCGCATTTCTAACCTTAGTCATTGTGTTAAACGGATCTTTTGTAACAATTTCAAGGTGTTCCGGTGCAATCTCATTAACCACGTCGATAGCCATGTCGAGATCGTCCGCAACAAGAATATATCCGTAATTATCAAGCGATTTCTTAATAATTTCACTTCTTGAAAGAGTCTTTAAAAATCCTTCAATTTCTTTGTTAACCTCATCAGCAACACGCTCTGAAGTTGTAACAAGAATGGCTGAAGCAAGTTCATCATGTTCTGCCTGAGAAAGTAAGTCTGCGGCAACATACTTCGGTGTTGCGCAATCATCACAAAGAACAAGGATTTCACTTGGACCCGCAATTGAATCAATGCTTACATAACCGTAAACAGCCTTTTTAGCAAGAGCGACGTAAATATTACCCGGTCCAACAATCTTATCAACCTTAGGTACAGATTCTGTTCCAAACGCCATTGCAGCAATTGCCTGAGCACCGCCAACTTTATATACTCTGTCAATTCCCGCAATTTTAGCAGCAACCAAAGTACCCGGGTTAACCTTACCTTCCTTAGAAGGAGGTGTGCACATGATAAGTTCTTTAACGCCCGCAACCTTAGCAGGAATAATATTCATCAAAACGCTTGAAGGATAAGCAGCTTTACCGCCCGGTACATAAACACCTGCAGAATAAATTGCACTAACTTTCTGACCAAGGATTGAACCATCTTCCTTGTAATCAAACCAGCTGTACTGTCTTTGTTTTTCATGATATTCTCTGATGTTTGCAGCCGCTTTTTCCATAGTTTCAACCAAATCACTGCCAACAAGCGAAAAAGCCTCTTCAATCTCTTCATTCGTAACTAAAATATTAGAAGCATTAACATCAGCATTATCAAAATTCTTTGTATATTCAAATAAAGCTTCGTCTTTACGGTTTTTAATATCATCAACAATTGCATTTACAGTTTCCGTATAAGTGCCGTAATTAACCGGACTTCTCTTTAAAAGGTCATTCAAAATACCCTTAACAATATCTTTTTCAAGTTTTACTTTACGCATAATTTTTCTCCTATATAACTGCTTTTAACTTCTGTATAATATCCATAATACGTTCATTTTCCATTTTCATGGAAACATTGTTAACAACCATTCTTGCAGAAAGCGGACAAACCTCTTCTAAAACCTCAAGTCCGTTTTCTCTTAAAGTACTTCCGGTTTCAACAATATCAACAATCACTTCCGAAAGTCCAACAATAGGTGCAAGTTCAACAGAGCCGTTTAACTTAATGATTTCAACCGTCTGATGCTTTTTGTTGTAGAAATAATCCTTTGCAATATGAGGATATTTACTTGCAACTCTGATCATCTCGTGATGTTTAAGAAGTTCCTTTGCCGAAGCCGGGCCACACACGCACATACGGCAATTGCCAAGTTTAAGATCAACAACCTCAAGGATTTTTCTTCCCTCTTCTAAGATTGTGTCTTTACCCACAACGCCAATATCAGCCGCACCGTACTCAACATACGTAGGAACATCACCGGCTTTTGCAAGGAAAAACTTAAGTCCAAGCTCTTCATTAACAAACAAAAGCTTTCTTGTTTTTTTATCTTTCATTTCCTCGCAATTAATACCAATTTCCGAAAAAAGCTCCATTGTCTTTTCCGCAAGTCTTCCCTTTGCAAGGGCAATAGTTAAATAACGCATAAATTCTCCTCTTAAAGCATGAACAAAATCTCAAGTCCTGCTTCTTTAGCCTGATTAACGTAATCTGTTTCGGTAAACTTTGAGCTCTTGCAGATAAGTCTGACAACCTTACCGCAGTCCCTGTCGATGGCCGCCTTTTTAACTGCATCGTCTCTGTTTTCTTTAGAATAAACAATCATTGTACCCTGCTTAGAAAGAGAAAACTTAACGTTTTGTCTGTTCATTGCAACAAGGAGTCTGTCAACGTTTATTCCAAATCCGATAGAAGGAGCAATTTTACCAAACTGTGAAAGAAGCTTATCATATCTTCCTCCGGTAACAATTGCATCACCCGTACCATATGTGTATCCGCCAAGAATAATTCCGGTATAATAATCATAATTACTTACCATACCAAGATCAAACGAAATGTAATCTTCATATCCGTAGACCTTGATAATATCATAAACCTTTAAAAGTCTGTCTAAAGCATTCTTAGACTTTTCGTTTGTAACCTTAGACATATACTCCTTAATAAGCTCATCCTGGCCGGTAAGTTCAGGAAGTTTCACAAGAATTTCTTTAAGTTCATCACTTATTGAAAGATTACTTACATATTCCTCAACAGCAAAATAATTCTTATTATATAAAAGTTCCTTAAGATCCGCACATGTTTCATAAGAAAACTTCGAATCTTCCAAAAGGCCCGTAAGGAAATCAACATGTCCAAGTTCAATCTGGAAATCTCTTAAGCCGCATGCAAGCAAAGAATTAACAACCATAGCCACAATCTCCGCATCCGCATCAGACTTATTGTCACCGATAAGTTCTGCACCACACTGAGTGCTTTCCTTTAACTTACCCTGATATTCCGAATTATTAATAAAAGTATTACCAAGATAACAAAGTCTTAAATCCTCTTGTGTATCACCGTAATATTTAGCTACGCACCTTGCGATTGAAGGTGTAATATCCGGTCTTAAAGCAAGAGTATATCCTTCTCTGTCAAAGAATTTATACATATTCTTTGAAGCAACACTTCCGCGTTCCTTAGCAAAGATATCAAAAAATTCAAAGCTTGGTGTCTGAATATCATCATATCCGTATTTCTTTATTACTTCATGAATCGTGTCCTGTAAAAAAATCTTCTTTTCACATTCCGATCCGTAAATATCCCTGACTCCCTCAGGTGTATGTAATAATTGATCTCTCATATATCCTCCAAGTAGCATATTTTGAGGTTGCACTTTAGTGTGCTAACGTATTAGAGTGTTAACTTATTAAAAGGATTATAATAACTAAGTCTTTTTTTGTCAACAATTATTTGAAAAACTTATTTTTTATCGCGTGAAATAATATCAAGATTAATCTGCTCAAGAAAATGGACAGGAGTTGAACCACTGCCTTTTATAAGAAATGTTTTATCAATCTCATCATAATAAAATCTCTTGACTCCGCCTTCGTTTGCCCTTTCAAAAAAGTTAAGCATATCCCTTAAAGGCAGATAATAACATTCGTCAAGTTCTGTATAATAAACAATAAAAAAAGCAATACCGCCCTGCTTTTCAAAATCCTTCATAAATAAAATCTGGTGTTCGTGAACGTTTGCAAGCGGGAAAGTATCTGTTTTACATTCCTTTGCATCAAAACAAATCGGAATACCCTGAGCCACTCCGATATAATCAACGGTACTTTTTTGATCAAAGTACGCAAGTGTAATATGTTTTGAATCTTTGTCAATTTTGATTGGCTTTATTGGTGTGGGAATTTTCTGTATAAGGGCAAGTCCGCTTTCTCTGTAAACAGAAATTGTAAGATTTATTAAATCTTCAAGTCCGCTTCCTCTAAGGCCTCTGGAGTTCCAAGTTGCCACCTGTTTCTTCCTCCATCTTTTTAATAAGCATTTCAAACACAAACGGCGGTCTTGCAGTAAAAGTCTTATTTGAAATGCCGGGGAATTCACCATTTGTATCAGGAATTACAAGTTCATAAGAATGAAGTAATTGATATTTAACATCTTGTTCGTTTCTGTATTTATCATTAATTACTTCATCACCGTATTTTCTGTCGCCGATTATCGGATGACCAATCGATGCAAGGTGAGCCCTTATCTGATGCGTTTTTCCGGTAATCAGCTTTATCTTTAAAAGCGTTACATCAAAAGCTGATGCAAGCACTTTTATCCCCGTTTCAATCCTGTCTCCGTCTTTTTCATTATGTGAGACGGTAACCTTATTTGTCTTTTTATCTTTTTTTAGGTAACCGTCAATTGTCATATCATTTTTTACGGTTCCCTTAACAAGAGCAAGATAATACTTATCCAAGGTACGGTTTGCAAGCATCTTTGATGCAAACTGTAATGCTTTAAGGCTCTTCCCCGCAATAATAAGGCCTGACGTATTACGATCAAGTCTGTTACAGACAGATGGTCTGAAAGTGTTTAAATCCTGTAAATTAATGGCATTACTTTCCAAAAGATAAGAAAGAATCTGTTCATTTAAAGATACATCTGATGCTTCCGCTTTTTGAGACAACACTCCGTATGGCTTATTTACAAACAAAAAATCATCATCTTCATAAATAATATCAAGCGGTTTAAACTTCTGCAAACGTCCGGCACTGTTAATAATATCTGTTGCATTTTTTCTTTTATCAAAAGAAAACTTATCAAACGTTTCATCAGACAAAAAGAGTTTAATCTTATCCCCCATAACGAGTTTTTCGTTACCGGAGGCTTTTTTATCATTTAAGGTAATATTCTTTTTTCTTAACATCTTATATACAAAACCACCCGGGGCATTGCATAATAATTTGTTTAAAAGCTTGTCAAATCGCTGACCGGCTTCATTTTCACCAACGTAAATTTCTTTCACTTTATAATTATCCTAAATCGAGAATGGTAATATATTTCTTACAATAAGCAAATCATTGCGATAAACCTTGCGTTTATCCGAATTACTATTATTTTGTATTTCTCTGTATGCCTTTAAGAAATTCTCTTCTTTTGTATAAAATTTAAATGACTTATAATCAGAAGAATTATCCAAAAGTCTCTTAATATAATCTGAAGTATATGATTCGTCAATCTTTTTATGGTCTGAATAAGCAATCACATGCCCTTCTCTTACAACCAGAAAATCAACATTCATAATATGCTCTGAATAGGTAAGAACAAGGTCTGATACAATAACAGCCTTTCTTTTATCAGGCTCTAAAATATCATTTTCATTAGTATTCCTGACATCTTCTGCGGAAATACCAAGCCAGCCTTTGTTCTTTGAAGGATATTCTCTTAATTTATTATACAAAGCCTCATCAGAACTTTTATACGGAAATATAACAATCCAGGAAACAATATACCTTGCCGCAGGTAAAAGCACCAGAATTGCAAGAACCGTAAGAGCATTTTTATTTGTCTTAAATATAAGCAAACCCGTAATATATAAAACAGCCATTACAATCACAAATGTAAAGCTTATTATCCCCTGAAGAAGCTTATAATAATTAATATATCCAAATTCACCTTTTTGTTTTTTCTTCATTTTACACTTCCAATATTATTCTTCTTTATCATCCTGCACTTTTGTAAAAATGGATGTAATCTTTAAAATTATGGCATGCGGGATAAGTTTTGCAAACAGAAACAAAAGGTTCATTGATGTTCCGTAAACGGAAACCGTTCTTTGCAAGATTGAATCCTTGATTGCCTGGTCCACAACTTTCTTCGGATCGGCCATGAAATATTTTTTAAATTTAACTACCGTTCCGTGAGATTCTGCAATATCAAAGAATTCCGTCTTTACAGGGCCCGGACAAACTGCAGTAACATAAACGTTTTCATGCTTGATTTCTTCGTTTAATGCTCTCGATAAAGAAAGAACGTAAGCTTTAGTTGCAGCATATACGGCAAAGTTTGGCTGTGGCATAAATGCAGCAGCAGAAGCCATGTTGATAATTCTTGAATTGTATGCCATATAAGGAAGCAAAACCTTAGTAAGTCTTGTAAGCGCTCTCACGTTAACATCAACCATTCCTGTAATTTCTTCAAGAGTTGATGCTTCCTTTGCAAAAAGCCCAATTTTTCCAAAACCGGCCGCATTAACCAAAAGTTTGATGTGGCCGTCTTCATGGTCAAGATCATACACAAGGTTTCCAATCAAAGAATCATCACATACATCATAATTGTAAACCTTACAAGCCTTTCCAAAAGTTTCAATATAAGCCTTTTCTCTTTCAAGCCTGTCTTTTCTTCTTGCAACAATCCAGATTTCACTAATTGACTTAAAATTCTCTGCAATATAATGAGCAAATTCTTTGCCAATGCCGCTTGAGGCACCGGTCACAACAGCAACATACTTCATTTTTATACCTGCCTTTCAAATAAATCCGTAAACATTTCGCTATATGACATTAAGTAATAATCCGCAAGTTTATGCTTCTCTTCATCGTACATTTTAGAATATTCATCAAAAACAGCAACCGTTTTACAACCACACGCGCTCCCGGCGATGAGCCCCTGCGGTACGTCTTCAAAAACAACCGCCTCGCTTCCCAAAACACCAAGATTCTTACACGCAATCATGTACACCTCAGGGTCAGGTTTACCGCATTTAACATCCTCTGAGCATACAAGCGTATCAAAAAGCTCATAAATACCAAGCGATTCTAATGCTCCTTTTGTGAGCGCTCTTGAATTACTCGTGGCGATGGCCGTCTTATACCCCTTTTCCTTAAGTGTTATCAGTACATCTTTAACTTTATCCTTCAACATAACCTTATTACAGTAAATATCATACGATATTTCATGCCATTCATCCATTATTTCTTCCAATGTATCGGGTAAATTAAAGCGCTCTTTAAAATATACCGCCGTTTCGTAGTATGTCTTTCCTTCAATTTCAACGGGTAAGGATAACGGGTATTCAATATTTCTTTTGGAAAGATACGTAACATCCACGTCTTTCCACATCCACATAGAATCAATAACAGTCCCGTCTAAATCAAACAAAACCGCCTTCTTATCTTTAAAAATATCAATAAGCGTGTTCTTCATCAACACTCTCCGTAATCAAAGTTTTTGGGCTCTGTAGCCCTCAGCAACAATGTCAAGTTCTTTAGAGAATCTCTCAAGTTTGTCAGAATCATTTTCCGAATAAATCTTGAAAAATTCATCCTGGATTTTAACGATTTCTCTGCTGTTTGCATATGCATAAAGATTTTCAATGGAATTAAGGATTTCTGCAATAATATTAGCCTTAATATTAAAGGAATTCTGAGAATCCATAATTTCTTCGCGAATCTGTGACATTTCATTATCCAAAGTAAGGATAGCTTCAGCTGAATTGTACAGTCTTTCTCTGATATGCTCAGGAATACCGTGCTTATATTTATACTGAAGCGAATGTTCAATGGTTGACCAGAAATTCATACCAAGTGTTCTTACCTGGATTTCAACCTTTAAAGTCTTTGGGCCGTCAAGAGTTTCAACGGTATATTTTGCAATGATATGAAAACTTCTGTAACCGCTTTCCTTTTGGTTTTTTATGTAATCTTTTTCCTCAATCACCTCTAAGTCAGAGCGGTTTTCAATAAATTCAACAACCTTGTAAATATCTTCAACGAACTGGCATATAATACGAATACCCGCAATATCATCAAGTTTTTCTTCCATCTGTTCAATGTCAATGCCCTTTTTCTGACACTTTTCCAAAATGGAAGAAATCTTCTTAACTCTTCCAAGTACCTGCTCAATCGGAGAGTATCTTCCGCTTTCGCGATACTCTCTTTGCAACGACTCAAATTTGAGAGTCAGCTCATTTACAGCCTGTTGATAAGGTCTTAATATATTTTTCCAAAGTTTTATATCCATTGCGTTACTCCGTTATTTCATACTTTATTTCCAGTATAATTCAGCTACGTCTCCGTCTTTAACCGGATCACTGAATTTACATTCTTCACCGTTAATCCTTGTTACAAGAAGATTCCCTTTGGGATTTTTTGTATCAAACGGATAAAAATCCAAAATATCTACAAACGAATACTTCGATTTATTCTTAAGAGTTACGCTCTTTCCGTTAACAGAAAGATTAACACTTATCGGTGTCTTTTTTGACGTTGTACCGGTTGCCGCCATCTTTACAGCCCTATCAGGAACGAATTTTTCTTCACCGATATAATCAACGTTTCTTTCGTTTTTATTTTCATTATCCATAAAAACCGAATAATTTGACTCTTCTTCTGAATCAACGGTTTCTTCGTCCGACTTATAAAGCGGTTCGCCTGTTATTGGGTCGAGATGCTTTTTCTCCTCAAGTTCTTTCTTTATTCTTTCAGCCGTGGCCGCTGCAACTTCCGCGGTTGCTTCTTTATTTTTTTTGTATGTTCCGTCATCATCCGGAAGCTCAGAGAAAGATGTGGCTGTAGTTGCATTAGCGCCGCCGTTTTTAAACACAACTTTGAATCGCTCGTAAACCTTTGTATCAGGGGCGGCAATTTCATTATTTACATAAACGTCTTTATCATCAATCGGAATATCAAGGTTTTTTGCAAGGTCAGAAACCGTATAATAATCCAATACTTCAATCTTATCTCCGTCTTTTACAACATATGTCGGTGGAACAATTTCACCGTTTACCGTTGTGCATCTTTGAAGTCTGACAGGCTTATCGTCAATCATAAAGCTGATTTTCTTACCGTATTCTTCAATTCCTTCCAAAACAAGAACTGCATCATCGCCCTTGGTTGAAGGCTTAATTGTAATAACATCATTTTTTACAATCTTTGTAATCATGCTTGCCGGCTGATTGTTTACGGTAATTTCCGCAGGTTCACCCATACCGCCGTGACTCACTTTATTTACACCGTTAACTGTATAATTAATTTCTTCGCCACGTTTACCAAAAAGCGCATCATCAGGGAATCCAACCTGAATTGCGGCATCCAAAACATTTAATTTACCGTTGTCAAAGAGCTTAACTCTTGCATCGTTAACATTAACAATAATAAAATTATTGTGCTGTGCATAGTAATTAAGGCAAATACCGATTGGCGTAACCAAAAGCGGATCTTTAACAACATTCTCATCCGTAAATTCAACGTCTGATAAAACTTCTTCTCCTCTTAAAGCAACTCTTTCTTTTGGAAGCTTTAATGCAGAAGCAAGCATATCACAGAATCCGTGAGCTTTTCCGCCACCACCGACAACAAAACAGGCGCTAACTGTTTTTCCGCCGTTAAGTTCAATAATCTTATCAGCAATTTCTTTTGTAATTGCTTTTACGGTATCTTTATAAGTATTTGCAACTTCAGTCTTTGAAACTTTTTGCTCAAGTCCCATAACATCTTTAAATACAGCACCGGACTTATTTGTATTTGCATCAATCTTTATTTTGTCAGCAGTATTAAAATCCACAAGATACTTTTGTACAATGGTTTCCGTTATTTCATCACCGGCATGAGGAATCATGCCGTATGCAATAATACTTCCATCTTTTGTAATTGAAATATCGCTTGTACCTGCACCCACATCAACAAGGGCAATATTAAGTAGTCTGTAATTTTGCGGTATTGCAAGGTTAATTGCGGCGATAGGCTCGAGCGTAAGATTTGCAACAGTAAGTCCCGCATCTTCAACCGCCGTATATAAACCGTCAACAACATCATTCGGAAGGAAGGTTGTAACCATATCACAGGAAATCTTACCGGCCTTATGTCCCTCAAGATTGCTGATTTGCTGATCATTCATAAAATATTTAATAACAGAATAACCAACGCAGTAATACTCCGATCCCTCAACTTCCTGTGCAATTTCTTCATATCCGGCTTTTACGCCTAAAGTTTCAAGATCATATATCTCTTCTGCGGTAATTCTTTGATCATCTTTTCTTTCAAGTTCGACATGAACATTCTTTGTCTTTAAAACACGACCTGCGGCAGCAATACATACTTCTTTTAATTCAATATCAAGTTGCTTTTCAAGTTCTCTTTTAACCTTCTGTATTGATTCACTTACCGTAACAATATCGTGAATCTGGCCATCGAGCATGGATCTTGAATCATGCTCTTTAACATAATGACCCACAACCACGAAAGTGTCCTTGTTCATGTATCCCACTGAGCCAACAAGGCTTCTGGTACCAATATCCAAACCAAATATTAATTTGTCCTTATTGCTAGATGCCATCTTTCGAACCCTCCACATCCTGTTTAAATCATTTTTCATTTCGCTGTTAGCAAACGACATATCCATTTTCAAACCCACCTTTATAAACTCAAGTGTCTTCTTGCCTGAACTACGGAAGCCTCAATATATCCACTGTTATCAATAACAAAGTTGCTTCTGAGTCTGAATTCATATTCTGATAATTGCATTTTTGTAATTCTGTCAAAAGATTCCCTGGTCATTCCTCGTCCCTGTGAAAGACGTTTGAATCTTGTCTCTGTGTCGGCATATATATACCATACTTCATTACACATCGAATCATAATCCGCCTCTAAAAGGAGCGCCGCCTCAACAAAAATAAGTGCCTCTGGATCTTCTTTTATAATTGATTCGATTCTTTTTTCAATCCTCTCTTTAACAGCCGGATGAATAATATTATTCAGGGCCTTAAGCTTGTTTTCATCTGAAAAAGCAAGCATTCCCAAAAGTCCTCTGTTAAATTTACCGTTTTCCAAAAGAACTTCTTTTCCAAAAACTTCAACAATTTCGTCATATTGCTTCGTACCGGGTTCTTGTAACCCGCGCCCAATATCATCCGCCAGTATGACATATGCTTTTATCTCTAAAGAAAGTTCTTCAAGAAATCTTGATTTTCCACAGCCAACGCCGCCTGTAACACCTATTACCCAACTCATAAAGCCACTCTTTTCTAATGAGCCGCAAGCCAGTCTTTTCCTTCACCCGCTGATACGGACAGCTTAACAAAAAGATCTGCTGCATGCTGCATTTTATCAACTACAATTTCTTTTACTCTAGAAGCCTCCTCCAAAGGAGCTTCAATAAGAAGTTCATCGTGTACCTGCAAAAGGATTTTGGCCTTTAAGCCCGCCTCCTTTAATCCGTAATATACGTTAATCATGGCGATTTTCATTATATCCGCGGCAGTACCCTGTATTGGAGAGTTCATTGCCACACGTTCGCCAAATTTTTTAATCATGAATTTATCCGAAGAAAGTTCCGGTATTGGTCTTTTTCTGTTGTATAACGTTTTTGTATAACCGTTTTTCTTTGCAGCTTCCACCGTATCATCAAGATACTTCTTTATTCCCGGATAATTTACAAAATACTGTTCAATATATTCTTCCGCAAGGGATTTTGAAATGCTTAAATCCTCACTTAATCCGTAACTGCTGATACCGTACACAATACCAAAATTAACCGCCTTAGCGTTTCTTCTCTGCTCTGCACTTACCTCCTCTAAAGGAACATTGAAAACTTTAGAAGCAGTAATTGCATGAATGTCATCACCTGAATTATACGCCTCAATAAGCGCCTTGTCACCTGACATATGAGCAAGAATTCTAAGTTCAATCTGTGAATAATCCGCATCAATAAAGGTACATCCTTCACTTGCCACAAAGACTTCCCTCATTTTCTTGCCAATAGCCATTCTTACCGGAATATTTTGAAGATTCGGTTCCGCAGAACTGAGTCTTCCGGTTGCGGTAACTGTCTGTTTAAAATTTGTATGTATGCGGCCATCGGCCAAAATATACGCATCCAAACCGTCTGCATAAGTACTCTTTAATTTTGTAAGTCCTCTGTAATCCAGGATTTTCTTTACATATCCATATTCCAACGCAAGTTTGTTTAAAACATCCGCCGAGGTCGAATAACCTGTTTTTGTCTTTTTTCCACCCTTTAAGCCCTTCTTTACAAAGAGTATTTCTCCAAGCTGTTTTGGTGAATTGATATTAAATTCTTCGCCAATTTCCTCATAAATTTCTTTCTCAAGGATTTTTATCTTTTCTTCAAGCAACAAAGAATAACTCTTCATGGCCGTACGATTAACTAAAATCCCTTCTTTTTCCATATCAGAAAGCACAAGCGCACATGGAATTTCAATGTTTTTATATAAATCATACATTGATTCGTTTTTCAATTCAGAAAGCAGCTTTGGAAGTGCATTAAATGCAATAAAGCTTTGAGATGCAGTCTTTTTAATGATTTCATCCAAAGGTTTTGTTGTATCCGTCAAATATACCGAATCCGTTTTAAAAAAGCTGCCAAGATACTGCTCACTGATATAATCAGGGCTGTATGAACCAAGAAGCGGATTAAGCAAATACGCTGCAATTGATGCATCTTCAATTGTTGCAAAAACGTTTTTAATATCAACATTAAAAGTTCTTAAAACATGCTTTATATCAAATGTATAAACATTTACCTTTTTTGAAAGCATTTTTGATACAAGATTTTCTAAGTCTTTATCATACGCATTTTCAAAATTCGTAACATACGAGGTATCTTTATAATATAAAGATATCACAATTCCATAATTATTTGCTAAATCCTCTTGTTTTACTTCACTTTGGGAAGTATTTGCATTTAACATTGACATTAAATCAAGCTGGACTGCCTTGGTTTCTTTTTTATATCTCGAAAAAGAAAGCCCCAAAGTATCACCGTCTGCAAAAGCTTCAACAAGGGCTGTTAAATCCTCTGAATCTACAGACTTTGTATTTTCTGTAATATCAGTTGTTTTAGCATCACCTGAGTCAAGTACCGTTTCATCAAAGTATTTTAAAAGGCTCTTTAAATTAAGCTTTTTAAAGCCTTCTAAAGCTTTTTCGTTAAACATATTGTCAATCTTACAATCATCAATTAAAACATCAACCGGGGCATTTACGTTGATGGTTGCAAGAACCTTTGATAGCTTGCAGTTTTCAAAATCCTTTTCCAAAAGTCCGGCATTTCGTTTATTTGTGATTTTATCTCTGTTTTCAAATGCATTTTCGATTGAATGGAAATTTACAATAATGTCACTTGCACCCTTTTCTCCAATCCCTTTGACGCCCGGAATATTATCTGAGGTATCACCCATAATTGCTTTTAAATCTATAAATTCCGTCGGTGTCACTTTATATTCATCAATTACGTTATTTTCGTGATATGTCTTATATTCAGTCTTTCCTTTAATGATTTTTGGCATCATAACACAGACCTTTTTTGTTGCAAGCTGCAAAAGGTCTCTGTCACCTGACAAAATTGTCACGTCATAATCTTTTTCTTCACCCTTAACGGATAAGGTACCAAGAATATCATCCGCTTCAAATCCCGAAAGTTCAACGACCGTAACGTTCATTAATCTAAGCAAATCTTTAATCATTGGAACTTGCGGACGTAAATCGTCTTCCATCGGTTTTCTTGTACCCTTGTATTCAGGAAACATTTTGTGTCTGAAGGTTGGTTCACTTAAGTCAAAAGCCACCGCTAAACGATCGGGCTTTTCACTTTCCATAACCATAAAAAGAATATTAAGAAATCCGTAAACGGCATTTGTACATACACCGTCCGCACGCGTAAGTTTAGGTACTCCGTAATATGCTCTGTGTAAAATACTGTGTCCGTCTATAAGTAATAATTTCATTTCAAACTCCAGGTAAGACAATAATTAAAAAACAAGAAAAAACATATAAATAGCAACGGATGCGGCAAAGAATCCGGAAATCATCCAGGTTAAATCAATATAGAGCCTGTTTCTTTCCCTCACATAAATCATATCTTTTGCGTTCTCAATATCCGCACTGAGTGCTTTTTCCAAATCATAAGTCTTTAGCTCATCTGTCATTGTTTTATCTACAAGATACATTATCTCAAGCTCTTCACGACATGATTTGCACTTATCAAGATGTATCAGAAATCTTTTTAAATTATATTCATCAAGCGTCCCGTGATTAAAGGAATTTATCAAAGAAACAAACTCACTGCACTCCATTGGTCCGCTCTTTTTCTTAATTTTTTTCATGTAATTATTTTACCATTTTAAACGATTAAAGTAAATAAAATAAAAGAAAAGCAAGTCCTAAGACTTGCTTTTAAATATAATGCCGGTGGCGGGACTTGAACCCGCACGATGTTGCCATCAATGGATTTTGAGTCCACCTCGTCTGCCAATTCCAACACACCGGCGCATACGCAACGAATGAATAATACCATAAATATTTGGTCGTTGCAAGATTAAAATTGTCATAAACCTACAATTTTATTATTTTTTTATCCACCATTCTTTGAAGACTCTTCATTATCCCAATCTTACCATGCCAAAAAGTGAGTCCTCCCTGAAAATAAACCGCATAAGGAGGTTTAATCGGGCCATCGGCAGAAAGCTCTATTGAAGAACCTTGAATAAAGGCGCCGGCAGCCATTATTACCTGTGCATCATAACCCGGCATTTCCCACGGTGTTGGCGCAACGTAACTGTCAACAGGAGAAGCCGACTGAATTCCTTCGCAAAAAGCAATAACCGCGTCCTCGCTTCCAAATTCAATCGCCTGAATAATATCGTGTCTTGATTCGTCAGCGCAAGGTACACACTTATATCCAAGACTTTCATATATTTTAGCAGCAAAAATTGCAGTCTTTAGAGCACTCGCAGTAACAACCGGTGCCATAAAAAGCCCCTGATACAAACTTCTGTTAATCCCCATTGAAGCCCCCACTTCCTTTCCAAGTCCCGGGGTCGAAAGTCTGTATGCAGCATTTTCAATACATTCTTTTGTACCGGCAATATATCCGCCGCTTGGTGCAAGACCGCCTCCCGGATTTTTAATTAAAGAACCCACAACCATATCAGCACCAAAATCAGACGGTTCCATAGTTTCAACAAATTCACCGTAACAGTTGTCAACCATTACAATGATATCTTTCCTTACACTTTTTACCGTTTTAATAGCCTCTGCAATTTGCTTAACCGACAAAGTTTTTCTTGTCATATAACCTTTTGAACGCTGAATTGCAACAAGCTTAGTTTTATCGGAAATGGCATTTTTAATTGCTTCATGATCAAAATCCAATCCGTCTTTTAAATCAACCTGCTTATAAGTAATGTTATATTCGGCAAGAGACCCCTTAGAAGGACGAATCCCAATAACTTCCTCCAAAGTATCATACGGCTTCCCGGATATTGATAAAAGCTCGTCTCCCGGTCTTAAATTTGAAGAAAGCGCAAGAGAAAGCGCATGTGTTCCGCACATAATCTGCGCACGAACCAAAGCATCTTCCGTATGAAAAACCTTACTGTAAACAGCCTCTAACTTTTCTCTTCCCTCATCATCATATCCGTATCCGGTTGAACTTTCAAAACAACCGGCAGAAACTTTTGCATCCTGCATAGCTTTTAAAACTTTCAACTGATTAATTTCCGCATTTTCATCAATCTTTTCAAAAACAGGCTTCAAAGATTCAAGCGACTTTATGCCACATTCATACACCTCTTTTGAAATACCGAACTCACTGTAAACAGAATAGTTATCCATTACAAATTTCCTCCATCGTTACCCTTACACTTATCAATCATTTTATCAATATCATTTATAAGATAATTTGCAATCTCATCCTGACTAAACGAAAAGTCCTCATAATTAATCATTGTTACATCCTTTTCTCTCTTAAACCAGGTAAGCTGTCTCTTTGCGAAATGTCTTGTGTCTCTCTTAATAATATAAACTGCTTCATCCAGAGAAATCTCTCCCAAAAGATATGAAACAATCTCCTTATATCCAAGTCCCTGCATCGAAACAAGGTCCTTAGAATACCCTTTGTCCAAGAGCCCCTTTACCTCGTTTACAAGGCCAGCTTCAAGCATCTTATCAACTCTTAATTCAATCCTTTTATAAAGTTTTTCGCGTTCCATATTAATTACGTAATATTTAAATTCATACGGAGATTCCTTCATTTTCTGCTCTTCATTATGTACAGAAATCTTATTTCCGGTTTCTTTATAAAACTCTAAAGCTCTGATAACCCTCTTAACATTGTTTTTATGGACGATAGCTGCAGCATCCGGATCAACTTTAAGTAACATTTCATACAAATAATCGCATCCCTTGTCTTTTGCAAGTTCTTCTAACTCTTTTCTGTACGCATGATCATTTTCTTCTTCAGAAAATTCAACATCATAAAGTAATGACTGAATGTAAAACCCTGTACCGCCGGCAATAATCGGGATTTTATTTACAGAATAGATATCCTCTGTTGCCTTTTTTGCCATATTTTTAAAAGTATAGATATTAAATTCAAAAGAAGGATCAAGTGTACTGATAAGATGATGCTTAACACCCTGCATCTCCTCATTTGTAATCTTACCGGAGCCAATATCCATATACTTATAAACCTGGATTGAATCAGCACTTATAATCTCAGCTCCGTTTGGCTTATTAATGTTTTTTGCAACCTTTATTGAAATATCGGTTTTCCCAACGGCTGTTGGGCCGGTTAAAACAACAAGAGGTTTTTTTACACAATCTTTAATATCCATACCTTACATCTTTTCTAATTTACAATTCTCTTAAACTTTCTGTCCATTTCCTGTTTACTTATGGAAATGAGTGTCGGGCGGCCATGCGGACAGTTAAACGGATTATCCAAATCCATTAATTCATCCATTATATGAATCACTTCTTTTTCATCCACAACCTGATTTCCCTTAATTGCAGCCTTACAAGACATTGAGGCAACCTTTGCCGCAAATGCCGAAACATCAAGTTTATCCGAATATTCTTCAATCGAATCAAAAATATCAATCAGCAAAGCTTTTCTGTCTACATCTTTCGGAATATCATACGGAACAGCCCTTATAATATAATCATTATTTCCATAATTTTCAATTTCATATCCCAAATCAAGGATTTCATCCATATGCTTATTTAAAGCATCTTCCTTTGTTGCTGAAAGCGAAATAACAATGGGCGGTGTGATTAACTGCTTGGTAATATTATGCTCATTATATCTTTGCATAAAATGCTCATAATTAATCTTTTCGTGAGCCGCATGCTGATCCATGATATACAAATTATCTTCATACTCAATAATCCAGTATGTTGCGAAAGCCTGACCAATCACCTTATAGTAACGCTTTGCTTTTTCGGAAAGAAATTCACCCTTAAACAAAGTTTCCTGTTTCGCTTTCTTTACAGGCACCGATTCAAAAGTATTTCCTCCTGCAAAATCTTCTTCAACAGTAATATCTTCTGTAACGTCTTCTTCCGTTATATTATCTTCTGTTACACTTTCCTTAACGGCAATTTCTTCATCAGCATTCAATACAAGGTCAAATTCCGACTCAACATCCTTTTCACCGTAATTTGCGGTTTCATTAACTGTTTCAATTGTTCTTTTTGTTTCAAAAACTTCGGGAATTTTATAATCCGTAATCGGTTTTATTGCTTTTTCGGTAAGTTTGTCTGTACTTGATTTTACAATTAAATCCTTTTGCATAATACCTTCTTTTACAGAAGATACAAGTAACGGATAAATATGCTCTCCGTCTTTAAATCTCATTTCCATCTTTGAAGGATGCACGTTAACATCCACAAGCTCAGGTTCTACTTCAATGTATAAAACCACAAACGGAAATTTATGCATCATAAGAAAGCCTTCATAACCTTCTTCAATTGCATCACAAACAGCATTATTCTTAATATATCTGCCGTTTACAAAATATATTTCGTAATTTCTGTTACCTCTTGAAATACCCGGAAGTCCCACAAATCCTTTTACCGAAACAAGTTCGCTTACAAAATTAATTTCTCTTAAATTGTTGGTAATATCCTTACCAAAAACACGATAAATTGTATCTTTAATCTTTCCGTTACCTACCGTGTGTAATTTATTTGTACCGTTTACAATAAGTCTGATAGAAATACCCGGATGAGAAAGAGCAATCT
Source organism: uncultured Lachnospiraceae bacterium (assembly GCA_905236025.1). Taxonomy (GTDB): domain Bacteria; phylum Bacillota; class Clostridia; order Lachnospirales; family Lachnospiraceae; genus CAJOOB01. The sequence continues at coordinate 12,965 of CAJOOB010000051.1, read as the reverse complement.
TTTCACATATATCACTGATGTATCCGGCTTCTGTGGTTTGCGACTTCATAAACTTTCTTCGTGCCGGAGTATTAAAAAACAGATCCTTTACAATAATCGTTGTACCGTCAGGTACTCCCGCATCTTCAAAGCAAACCTCATTACCGCCTTCAATTAAGTATCTTGAGCCCATCAAAGAATCGCTTACCTTAGTAAGAAGTTCAACTTTTGAAACCGCGGCAATCGAAGCAAGCGCCTCACCTCTGAACCCCAATGACGAAACGGTAAGAATATCTTTTGCGTCTGCAATTTTACTTGTTGCATGACGTAAAAAAGCAAGCCTTATGTCGTCTTTTAATATACCGCGTCCGTTATCGGTAATGCGAATCATTGACAACCCACCGTCTTTAATATCAACAGTAACGGATGTTGCACCTGCATCAATCGAATTTTCCATAAGTTCTTTTACAATTGAAGACGGTCTGTCAACAACTTCACCGGCTGCTATCTGATTAATTGTTTCATCATCAAGAATATTTATCAAAATGTCCTCTTTTCCTAAATACCTTAAATGTATTTATTGTTTAATTCATTTTGTAACCTATACAAAGTATTGAGTGCCTGAATCGGTGTAATGTCGGACAAATCGAGAGTCTTTAACTCTCTCATTACATCATTATCGTTAGTCGTTTCCAAAAACGACATCTGTGTATTTCTAACATCACTTGTCGGATCGTAATTTTCCGCTTCTTTTAAAGAATCAATCGAAACATTAATTCCTGACTGTTCAAGGGCAATCTGCTTGGTTTTTGCGGAAATATCACTCTTTTCAAGTTCTGCAATGAGTTCTTTTGCTCTGTTAATAACAAGGTCCGGAACACCGGCAATCTTTGCAACTTGTACGCCGTAACTCTTATCCGCGCCGCCGCTTATTATCTTTCTTAAAAAGACAATATCATCACCTTGTTCTTTAACGGCAATACAGTAATTATGGAGGCCTTCAATGGTTCCTTCAAGTTCCGTAAGTTCGTGATAATGCGTTGCAAAAAGGGTCTTTGCACCGCAAAGATTCAAATTGCTGATATACTCAACCACCGCCCACGCAATACTCATTCCGTCAAAGGTTGAAGTACCGCGTCCGATTTCGTCCAAAATAAGAAGACTGTTTTTGGTTGCATTTCTTAAAATATTAGCAACTTCCGTCATTTCAACCATAAACGTTGACTGACCGGAAGCCAGATCATCAGATGCACCGACTCTTGTAAAAATCCTGTCACAAACGGAAATATTCGCATATGAAGCAGGTACAAAAGAGCCAATCTGAGCCATAAGTACAATAAGAGCAACCTGTCTCATATACGTGGATTTACCGGCCATATTCGGGCCTGTAATAATGGCAATTCTGTCATTTTCATTATTTAAGTACGTATCATTATCAATAAAAAGGCCGTCTTCAAGCATCTTTTCAACTACCGGATGCCTTCCGCCCTTAATATCAATAATACCTTCGTCATTAATGTTTGGTCTTACAAAATCATTTTTTTCAGCCGCATAAGCCAAAGATGCAAAAACATCAATTTTTGCAACAGCTTTTGCGGTATCCTGAATCCTTATAATCTGATTTGAAATCTGCTCTCTTACATCCGTAAAAATATTATATTCTAATGAGAAAAGCTTATCTTCGGCACCAAGAACCGTCTCTTCAAGTTCCTTAAGTTTTGGCGTAATGTAGCGCTCTGCATTAACAAGCGTCTGTTTTCTTGTATAATCCTCAGGAACCGTAAAGTTATTCTTATATGAATTTGAAATTTCAATACAGTACCCAAAGACCTTATTATACTTAATCTTAAGCGTTTTTACGCCGGTTCTTTTTCTTTCTTCTTCTTCAAGTTCGGCAAGCCAGTCTTTACTTTCCGTCTTTGCTTTTCTTAATCTGTCAATTTCTTCGTTAAAGCCTGACTTAATAATGCCGCCGTCTTTAATGGCAATTGGCGGTTCATCTACAATTGCATCATTTATAATTTTGTATACGTCCTCTAAATCATCAATTTCGTCACAGATTTCCATAAGATCCTTACAATCAGAAAACTCATGCAACACCCTCTTAATGTGAGGAAGCATTGCAACTGAATTTTTAAAGGCAACCAAATCCCTTGGATTTGCGGAATTATATGATATACGGCTTATAAGTCTTTCAAGGTCGTAAATCGGATTTAAATACTCTCTTAATTCATCTCTGCTCATAAGATTATCATTTAAAACAGCAATACATTCCTGTCTTTTTATAATCTCATCCTTGTCTATCAAAGGCTGTTCAATGTAATTTCTAAGGAGTCTTGCCCCCATTGCGGTCTTTGTCTTATCAAGTACCCAAAGAAGCGAGCCTTTCTTTTGCTTTTCTCTTAAAGTCTCACAAAGCTCTAAATTTCTTCTTGTTGCCGTATCAATAATCATGTACTTACCCGTCTGATAAGGTGTAAGTCTTGTGATATTTGAAAGAGCACTCTTTTGTGTTTCAAAAAGATATGAAAGAAGCGCCCCCGCACTGATCATGGCAATTTTATTATCCGCAAGGCCAAGTCCCTGAAGATTTGATACGTGAAAATGATTTAAAATCGTTTCCTTTGCATTCTTTTCATCAAAATATGAATCATCCGGAGAATAAACCATAATGCCCAGTCTGTTTTTTAAGTCTGAAACATTTGCTCCGCACATATAAAAGGCATCATTACAAATAAGTTCTTTTGGCAAAAATCTGTTTATTTCATCTTCAAGTTCGCGTACGTTCTTTACTTCCGTCAAATAAAATTCACCGGTTGAAATATCGGAAACTGAAATCCCAAACTTGTCAGAAACATAATTAACACACATAATGTAATTATTTTTCCCTTCTTCTAAGGCGTTTGGATCAAAATTAGTACCGGGAGTAACAACTCTGATAACCTCTCTTTTTACAAGCCCCTTTGCAAGCTTCGGATCTTCGACCTGCTCGCCGATGGCCACCTTGTAACCTCTTGAAACAAGTTTATTTATGTAAATTTCTGCAGCATGAAACGGGACGCCGCACATTGGCGCCCTTTCTTCCAACCCACAATCTTTTCCCGTAAGTGTAAGCTCAAGTTCCTTTGATACTGTAATTGCATCATCAAAGAACATCTCATAGAAATCGCCCAGTCTGTAAAACAAAATACAGTCTTTATACTGTTCTTTTGTTTCAAGATATATCTGCATCATTGGTGATAATGCCATTTTAACAATCTCCCGTTCTAAATAGTCTTAAAGATTTTCACCGTTTGTTTTAATTACTTCAGCATAGAATTTCGCTGAATCTTTAAGTATTCTCTTACCGGTAACGTAATCCGTATAAACAATACCAAATCTCTCGTTGTAGCCTTCAGCCCATTCAAAGTTATCCATAAATGACCACTGTGTATAGCCCTTAAGAGGTACAACATCAGATGCTTTTTTGAATTCTCTCAAATATCTCTTAAGGAATTCAATTCGCTGCGGATCGTGTACACATCCGTCTTCACTTACCAAATCATAATTAGACATACCGTTTTCCGTAACTAAAATTGGAAGTTTATATCTTTCATAGAACAACACAGGACCCCAGTATAAAATTTTTGGTGTGATTGGCCAACGGATTGCCGTATGGTCATATCCGTCTTCTCTTTTTAAAACTTCAAAGCCCGGCTTACCATCTTCTCTGTGCTTAACTGTATTTCCCTGGTATGAATTCATCCCAAAGAAATCAAGCGGCTGATGAATTATCTTTAAATCTTCATCAGTGAAGTTTGGCCAGCATTCGCCCGCATATTCCTTTGCACCTTCAGGAAATTTACCCAAAACAATCGGGTCCATCCAGATTGAGTTTTTCCAAAGCATGTCATGACTGTCAATTGCAAACATTGAAAACTTTGCTGCCTCAATATCTTCCTTACTGTCTGTATACGGAATATCAACGCCTGCAACCGGTGCGAAACCAATTTCGCATGGCTTCTTTGTATATTTTCTTATTGTCATACATGCATGGCCATGGGCAAGTAAGACATTTCTGTATATTTCCATAAGGTAAACCATTGGAAGTTTAAGCCCCGGTGCATGAACGCCGGTGTCGTGTCCAAGGTTTACAAAGCACTGTGGCTCATTTAAAGTCATCCAGTGAGTAACTCTGTCTGAAAGTCTGTCAACAAGCACCTTTGTATAATTTTCAAACCACTTTGGTGATTCCGGATTAAGCCAGCCGCCTCTTTTAAAGAGCTCATTAGGATAATCCCAGTGAAACACAGTAAGATATGGTTCAATGCCGTTTGCAAGGAGTTCATCAACAAGGTCTGAATAGTACTGTAAGCCGGCTTCGTTAATACCGTCTTTTACATCACCCGTCGGTAATACTCTTGCCCAGTTAACCGAAAATCTGTAAGACTTAAGCCCAATCTCTTTCATAAGCTTTACGTCTTCTTTAAATTTATGATACTGATCGCATGTGACATCGCCGTTATTTCCATCCCTTACAAACCCGGGTACATGAGAGCAGATATCCCATACATTCAAGCCCTTGCCATCGTCAAGGTAACCACCTTCAACCTGATATGATGCTGTTGCGCAACCCCAAACAAAATCTTTTGAAAAGCCCATAATTTTCTCCTTTTCTTATGCTAATTCTCCAATATAATAAAAGCCCTTTGCTTCATTTAACTTTACATTAACGAATTTTCCGAGCAGATCCTTATCACCCTTAAAGTGAACAACCATATTGTTATCAAGTCTTCCGCTCATAAAGCCTTCCATATCTTTATTTACTTCGTCCACCAAAACTTTAACCGTCTTTCCTTCAAGTTTCTTTGTTTTCTTTGAAGATATTTCGTTTACAAGCTTTAAAAGTCTGTCAAAGCGGTCTTTAACCACGTCTTTTGGTACCTGGTCTTCAAATGTTGCCGCAGGCGTTCCCGTTCTTTTTGAATAAATAAATGTATATGCCGAATCATATTCACACTTTTTTACAACGTCCAAAGTCTCTAAGAAATCCTCTTCCGTTTCACCCGGAAATCCCACAATAATATCCGTTGTAAGACAAATATCCGGAATTGCTTTTTTTAATTTATCAACAAGTAAAAGGTACCTATCCTTATCATAATGTCTGTTCATCTTCTTTAAAAGTGCGGAACTTCCTGATTGAAGCGGTAAGTGAAGCTGCTTACAGATTTTCTTTGATGAAGCCATTACCTTAATTAAATCATCAGACAAGTCCTTTGGGTGGGAGGTCATGAATCTTATTCTTTCAATCCCCTCAACCTTTTCAATCTCACTTAAAAGCTCTGCAAAAGTCATTTTATCTTCCAGAGTTTTTCCGTAGCTGTTTACGTTTTGTCCCAAAAGCATAACTTCAACAACACCGTCTTTTGCAAGCGCTTCGCACTCTCTTATGATATCCTTTGGATCCCTGCTTTTTTCTCTTCCTCTTACATAAGGAACAATACAGAAGGTACAAAAATTATTGCAGCCGTACATAATGTTTACGCCGCATCTGAAGAAATCATTTCTTTTAGAAGGTAAATCTTCAACAATTTCATCAGATTTATCCAAAATTTCCAAAACGCGTTTCTTACCCGAAAACCTCTGCCATAAAAGTTCTGCAAACTTATACAGATTGTGCGTTCCAAAAATAATATCAACGAATTTATAATCCTTCTCTAAAACCTCAATAACGCCCTTTTCCTGCATCATACAGCCGCAAAGAGCAATCATCTTATCTTTGTTTTCTTCTTTTTTGTGCTTCATTAAGCCAAGATGCCCGTAAAGCTTTTTATTTGCGTTTTCTCTTACCGTACAGGTATTATAAATGACAAGGTCAGCGTCCTCATCTTCAATAATATTAAATCCGGCATCTTCCAAGATTCCCGAAAGTTTTTCCGAATCCTTTACATTCATCTGACAACCGTACGTAACAACGCAGGCCGTAAGTCTTTTACCGGTTTTTCTTTCATAATCCGAAAGGTATGTTCTTATTTTTTCAACATATTTTAACTGTATTTGAGCATTAACGTCAAACATTTAATTATCCTTTACATGATGTATTTCATTTTCAGTTACCACAATATCGCTTGTCATATCAAACTCAGTAGTTTGCGGTAATTTCTCACACAAAAGTCTATCATAACAGACCCCGATTTTGCAACCAAAACCACCCTTAAAAAAGTATCGGTCATAATAGCCTTTTCCGTATCCGTATCTGTAACCGTCCTTATCAAAAACAATTCCCGGAACAATAATTAAAGTATCAGTATTAAAATAAGCCTTTTTTAAATCTCCATAAGGCTCTAAAATCCCTATACTCTGTACTTTTAGTTCCGAGATATCACTAATTTCGTAAAACTCCATATTTTCCCCATCCAAAACCTTAGGTAAAAAGAGTTTTTTATTATTAATAACGTCAGAAATAAGAAGGCTTAAATCAATTTCATTACCAATCGCCATATAAGCCGCTACCGATCTTGCTTTCTTATAATTTTCATCAGCCATAATTTTTTTACAAATCTCTAAAGAAGCATTTTTTACATATTCCGTTTCAAGATTTTTTCTTAGTGAAGCGTAATACTTCCTCGCCTCTTCCTTTGTTTTATAAGCATTCATTAATATCAAACTCTCTGTCTTCGTTATTCACAAACAAAGTACCCACATCATTTCCCTCAAGAATGCTGCTGATAGTCAATACATCGTCACCGTTTGCAATCACCATATCACATCCGGCACTTGTCGCAATACTTGCAGCCGCAATCTTTGCAGCCATACCGCCCGTACCCACATCACTTGAAGAAGTGGACTTTGCCATGTGCTTATATTTATCCGTAACCTTTTCAACCGTATGAATAAGTTTGGCGTTTCTATTTACATTTGGATCATCCGTATATAAGCCGTCAATATCAGAAAGTAAAATAAGCAGATCCGCACCGGTAATTGCGGCAACAATTGCTGAAAGTCTGTCATTATCACCAAATTTGATTTCATCCGTTGAAACGGTATCGTTTTCATTAACAATAGGGATAACACCAAGATTTAAAAGTTCGCTGAATGTATTTTCCGCATTCTTTCTGCTCACTTCGTTTGTGATGGTATTTTTTGTCATGAGTACCTGAGCTGCAGTCTGATTATATTCAGAAAAAATTCTCTGATATATGGAAATAAGCTGGGCCTGGCCCACAGCCGCACAGGCCTGTTTTTTTGAAAGACTCATCTTTGCGGAAAGTCCCATCTTTGCACGACCCACGGCAATGGCACCGGAAGAAACAAGGATAACTTCCTTTTTGCTGTTATGAAGATCCGCAATTATACGCACAAGTTTCTCGAGCTTAAGTAAATCAAGTCTCTTGGTTTCTTTGTGTGTAAGGGATGAAGATCCAATCTTTATTACTATTCTCTTTGCCTTTGTAATGTTCTTTCTGAAAGAGTCCATTTTTTCCTCCGTTTGCACAAACTATGCGCCGTATTTTTTATATTTCATAATAATTTTTTCAGACACTTTAATACCGTCAATGGCCGCAGAAGTGATTCCACCTGCGTATCCGCATCCTTCTCCGCACGGATAAACGCCTTTGTACTTTGTAACCAAATCCTCATCTCTGCTTATTCTAAGCGGCGACGAAGTTCTGCTTTCAGGGCCCATAATTATGGTTTTATCAGAAACAAAACCGTTTATTTTATTATTAAAATAAGGCATTGCTTCAATAATCGATTCATTAATAAAATCAGGGAAAATCTCTCTTATATTACATCCCTTATACAAACCCTTTAACATTACTTTATCATTAAATTCAGTAGTTTCAAGGTTTTTTTCAAAATCAGAATAATTTTGAGCCGGTATTTTACCATCTCCTAAATTATACGCCTTTTCTTCAAGCATACGCTGAAATCTAACACCGCTTAAAGGATGAATATTTTCTTTATCTGATGAATAATCATCCGGGCTTACGGAAACAATTATTGCACTGTTTGCGTAATTACTGTCTCTTTTTGAATAGCTCATACCGTTTACGCACGTTCTGTTATTTTCGGAAGAAGCATTAATAACATATCCTCCGGGACACATACAAAAAGAATAAACACCGTGACCGTTTTTACATGTATGCGTAAGTTTGTAATCAGCCGCCGGCAAGAGCTTTGCATATTTTTCACCGTACTGATTAATATCTATAAGTTCCTGAGGAGTCTGTACTCTTACCCCAACCGCAAAAGGCTTTGCGGTCATTGGGAAGTCATTATTATAAAGCATTTCAAAGGTATCTCTTGCACTGTGCCCAATCGCAAGCACCAAAACATCCGTTTCAAGAGTTTCTTTGTTATTAATTACAACTGCCTTTATCTTATTATCCAAAATCTTAACACCCGTAAGCTTTGAGTTAAATCTTATTTCTCCGCCAAGATGTTCAATTTCCATACGCATGTTTTTAATAACGTTCTTTAAAACATCCGTCCCAATATGAGGCTTATTTACATATCTTATCTCATCATTTGCGCCAAAATCCGCAAATGTATCAAGAACGTATCTGTTTCGTCCAAATGAGTCCTTAACCGTGGTGTTTAATTTACCGTCAGAAAAAGTACCTGCGCCGCCCTCACCAAACTGCGCATTAGATTCAGTATTCAAAATACCTTCTTTAAAAAGAAGCTCCATATCCCTGCTTCTTTCGTCCACATCTTTTCCACGTTCCAAAACAATCGGCTTAAAGCCTGCCTTTGCAAGATTAAGCGCACAAAATATTCCCGCAGGACCAAATCCGCATATAACCGGCCTTTTCTTTAGTTCTTCGTCTCCGCATTTTGGAATTTCATATTTCTTATTATCAAAAAGGCACACATTTTTATCCTTCGGATTAAGCTTGATTTTCGTGTTAAAATCAAGCTTTAACAATACTTCGTATGAAAAAAACACGTCTTCTTTATCTCTTGCATCAAGTGACTTCTTGGTAATTTCAAGATTCAAAATATCACCGGGCTTTATCCGTAACGAAAGAGCCGCTTTATTTTTTAATTTTTCCGTTAAGTTATCACATTCGACAGGAAGTTTGATCTGTCTTACTTTTACATATTTTTCGCACATAAAACACCCGTTGCAAATGCCCATTGTAAATTGTAACCGCCGCAGCGGCCATCGGCATCAAGTAATTCTCCGATAATATAAAGGTCTTTAACCTTCTTTGTTTCAAAGGTTGATATATCAATTTCATTTAATGAAACTCCGCCCGCAGTTACCTGTGCGTTTTGTGCTTCTGATGCGGAAACAACCTTAAATACGTAATTTTTAAGGGTTTCAAAAAAGAGTTTCATTATTTCAGGATCCTGTTCAGCCAACTTCATGTTTGAAGTAAAGAGGTTTGTCTTAATAAGATAATCGGAAAGCTTTGGATTTAAAAGGGTTGTAAAGAAATCACCAATTTTGTTTCTCTCCTCTAAATCCATTAAAAAATTGAATCTCTTAAGCAAATCGTTTACGGTAAAATCAGGAAGGAAATCAACCGCAATTTCAACATCTAAATTATTTAAAAGTCCGTATGTTGCGTGTCTTGATACATTAAATACAGGGATTCCCGAAAGTCCGGTTTTTGTAATCTGCACTTCACCAAGGTCAGTGTTGTTATCTAAAGCAATAAGTTTTCCGTTTTTATCATGTAAATTAACCTTTACGGCCGCATTTGTTCTTACACCCGCAATGCTTGCAAAATCTATACCTTTTGTATTTTCTGTTTTTGTATCTCCAATAATTAAATCCTTACATGTTAAAGCGCATAATGCAGGATGCATTATTACGGTTTTTATATCAAAATCCTTGATTAATGTTAATGCGTTATATTTTGTATCTGCGCTTAACGCACTCATTCCGCCACAGGCAAGCACAACCTTTTTAGACTTTATGACGCTTTTTTTATCATCTTTAATTAAAAATCCGTCTTTATCTTTTTTTATTTCAGATACATTGAAATTATATTCCGTTTTAACCATAAGGCTTGCCAACCTGCTTTGTAAAAGATTTACGACGGATACCGCATTTTCGTTATACGGATAAACGTATCCGTTTTTTTCTTTGGTTACAAGACCACATCCTTCCAAATAACTGATTGTATCCTTTTCGTTAAAAGCATCAATCACTTCTTTTACCAAGGGAAGTTCATCAGAGTAATACTTATTTACGTTCATATCGGTATTTGTAAGGTTACATCTGCCATTTCCGGTAACAGAAAGCTTTTTACCCGGTTTATTGAGTTTTTCAACCAAGCATACATTGAAGCCGCGCTCTTTTAGTTTTGCGGCACATACCATACCGCCGGCACCCGCTCCAATCACCGCAACATCATATGAATTACTCATATTCCAAACACCTCACATTACTCCGAATTTTCTTGCAATTGCACCAATTTTTGAGCCCATTGGCAACATCTTAAGTTCCTTTTCATCTACAATATTAAGCGAGAAAAGTAAGAGGAAATACACAAGTACGGCAATTAATACGGACAGCAACGTACATATAAGTTCCGCAATCTTATCCCCAATCAGATTTTCAAGAAAGAGGTATGAAAACTTATGGAAGCCAAAAGCAATTATCCCCATTATGCATGAAGCAAATAAAGGAAGAATAAAAGGCTTAAGTATTTCCTGCTTGTAATTTAAGTATTTTTTTATTGATGCAAAATTAAGAATAACAATTACAAATGCATATACAATATCACAAATTACAACGCCCTTAATTCCGTAATCTAACGGAATTAACATTATAAACACAAGTATTGTATGTATTATAAGCGCAATTATTACATGAATAACCGGAAGCTTTAATTTATCAATTCCCTGTAATATGGCATTTGTAAGCGTTGAAAGGGAGAATCCCACAACGGAAAGTACCGCAAATCTCATTAATGAAACGCTTAAATGAATAGTTTCAGGATCCGGGAAAAGTAAAGATAAAATAGGCGTTGCAAGCAAGGCAAGACCAAAGCCGCAAGGAAAAGCAATAATGGTTGTAATTTTAATCGCAGCATTTACCTTCATCTGAAGTTCCCTTTTACTCCCTGCATTAAGAGATTTTACAAGGCTTGGAATGATGGCTGAAGACATTGCACTTGCAATGGCCACAGGTGCTAACGTAAGAAGTTTGTACTGATTGCTGTACACGCTGTAAATAAGAGTGTATGCGCTTTCTTCCATATGCAGCACTTTCGAGCATACATTTGCAAATATCGTACTGTTAAATGTAAGGCACAACTGATAAATGGTTGTACTTAAAAGTACCGGTACAACAGTTGCAATCACGGCACCAAGCACGTGATTCATACGATTCTTACGGCTTACTTTATCATTTAAAAACCTCTTTTTTGTTGCTGTTTTTTCCAGCCCGTAAATGAATCTGAAAAAGGCAAGTGCACATACCGCACCAACCAAAGTACCCACTGTTACACCCATTGCGCCAAGTGCTTCCGGTTTTCCCAGTTCTTTACCTACATTTAAAAGATAAATGCCGCCAAGAATACTGAATACACAGTTTGCAATCTGTTCAAGAATCTGGGAAATCGCTGTTGGAACCATACTTCCCATGCCCTGAAAATATCCTCTGTATACGCCAAGAATTGACATTACAAAAAGAGTAGGAGCAAGCACCCTCATTGCATACGCAGATTCTTTATATCCAATTATAGTTGAGATTGTGTCCGCCCCAAAGAATAAAAGCGCCGCAAATATTACTCCTAAAAAACATGAAAATCCAAGTGCGGTATGAAATATCTTCTTTGCATTCTTATATTCACCGTTTGCAAGCCTTGCCGAAACAAGCTTTGAAACCGCAATAGGCATGCTCATGGATGAAAGAAGCAAAAACAAAGAGTAAATGTCATATGCTGAGGCATAATACCCCATAACCGTTGAACCAAGGACATTTACAAGAATTGTTCTGTATATTAATCCAAGAATTCGTACCAGAATACTTGCAAGTGCAAGTACTCCACCCTGTACGACAAAATTTTTATCTTTAGACATAACTTCCTCTATTTATCCCTTGTAATCCCAAGTTTAGCAAGTACCTCTTCCTGCTTTTCTTCCATTACAACCCGTTCTTCATCTGTTTCATGGTCATATCCGAACAGATGAAATATGCTGTGAGCCACTAAAAAAGCAAGTTCTCTTTTTGGAGAATGTCCGTACTCTGTTGCCTGAGAAAAAATCTTTTCATAATTTAAAACAATATCCCCAAGATTAAGTTCTCCCGTATCCGGATCAACGCAGTCTTCTTCGTTTCCCAAAACAACATTAAAATTTGCAGGTTCATTATATTCAAGCATTGGGAACGATAAAACATCCGTGGTTTTATCAATTCCTCTGTATTCCTTATTTATACTTTGTACTTCCAAAGGAGATGTAATTAATACGTTAACTTCACAGTCATACGGACACTTAACGTAATTTAAAGCTTCTTTGATTACTGACTTTATAACATCTTCATAATCAAAATCAAAACTGTAATCATTTTCATTTTCTATAATTACGCTCATGTTTATCTCCTTTATTTCTGTTACTCTCAAAGACTTCATATGCTTTTACGATTCTTTGTACCAAAGGATGTCTCACAACGTCCGCATCCGTTAAAATTGAAACCCCAATATCTTCCGTATTCTTTAATACCTTTAATGCGATTTCAAGGCCTGAAGGCGTATTAAACGGTAAATCCTTTTGCGTAAGGTCACCTGTTACAACTACTTTCGAGCCAAAACCAATTCTTGTAAGAAACATCTTCATCTGCGCCGATGTTGTATTTTGCGCTTCATCCAGGATAATAAAAGCATTGTCCAAAGTTCTTCCTCTCATATACGCAAGAGGAGCAACCTCAATAAGGCCTTTTTCACTGTTATGAAGGAAGCTTTCAGCTCCCATTATCTGATATAAAGCATCATATAAAGGTCTTAAATACGGATCAACCTTCTGATTCAGATCCCCAGGAAGGA
>CAJOOB010000050.1 GCA_905236025.1 uncultured Lachnospiraceae bacterium | reverse complement strand
GCTTACATTGATGTTCCGGATGAATTTTCCGGCGTTGTTATTGAAAAGCTTTCTCAAAGAAAGGGTGAGCTTCGCGGTATGACATCTGCTCATACAGGCGGCTACACAAGACTTGAGTTTTCAATTCCTTCAAGAGGACTTATCGGTTACCGTGGCGATTTCATGACAGATACAAAGGGTAACGGTATCCTTAATACAATTTTCGATTGCTACGGACCATACAAGGGAGATATTCAGTATCGTAAGACCGGTTCCCTTATTGCGTTTGAAACAGGTACATCCCTTACTTACGGTTTGTTTAACGCACAGGGCAGAGGTACTTTGTTTATTGGACCGGGCGAAAAGGTTTACTCAGGTATGATTGTCGGTCAGAATGCAAAGACAGACGATATTGAAGTAAACGTATGTAAGGCTAAACATCTTACAAATACACGTGCTTCAGGTTCTGATGATGCGCTTAAACTTGTTCCTCCTGTTATTATGAGTTTAGAGCAGGCGCTTGATTACATTGATACTGACGAACTTTTGGAAGTTACACCTGAAAGCTTGAGAATCAGAAAGAAGATCCTTGATCCTACACTCAGATTCAGAGCATCTAAGAAATAATAATTATAAGAAGTACGCACGCTTACTTGACTTTAAAGTATTGTAGTGTTATATTATACTAAATGAATGTAGAGGTTGCGGTATTTATCAGTAATTTTTGGGATGCGGCAGACGCGTGTGAACAAAAATGAAAGGGAATATCGCCGAAAGGAAATTGACTGCAACATTTTCCTTGGGCATATGATCAATAATCATATGACTGTCATCTGTTATAGCAGATGGAGAGCTATATTATGTAAGACTTTTAAATGCTGTGCATTTATTTAAGAGCATATTTTAGCCGGTCCATCGCGACCGGCTTTTCTACATTCCTTAAGTTATATGGCCTGTGGCCGGAAGGAGATAAAATGGCAATATTTAAAGGCGCCGGTGTCGCTATTGTTACACCAATGAATGAGGATTTATCGGTTAATTATGATAAGTTCGCTGAAATTATCGATGAACAGATTGCAAACGGTACGGATGCAATCATTGTATGTGGTACAACAGGTGAGGCTGCAACTCTTTCACATGAGGAGCACCTTGACTGTATAAGATTTGCTGTTAAGCACGTAAACAAGAGAGTTCCTGTTATTGCAGGAACAGGTTCAAACTGTACTGAAACAGCGATTTATCTTTCAACAGAGGCAGAAAAGGCAGGAGCTGACGCTCTTTTACTTGTTTCACCTTATTACAATAAGGCAACTCAAAAAGGCCTTGTTGAGCATTTTGCAGATACTGCAAATTCTGTTAAGATTCCTTGTATCTTATACAACGTTCCAAGCAGAACGGGCTGTAATATTTTACCAAAGACAGCCGTTAAGATTGCTGAACTCTGCAGTAACGTTGTTGCAATTAAGGAAGCAAGCGGTAATCTTTCACAGGTTGCTGAACTTGCGGCTTTATCAAAGGGCAGATTGGACATTTACTCAGGTAATGACGACCAGGTTCTTCCTGTTCTTTCACTTGGCGGTATCGGTGTTATTTCGGTTCTTTCAAATGTTGCACCAAAGCAGACACATGATATGGTTATGGAATTCTTAAACGGTAACGTTAAGGAGGCTACAAAGCTTCAGCTTGATGCAATTGACCTTATCGGTTCACTTTTCTGTGAGGTTAACCCAATCCCTGTTAAGGTTGCAATGAACTTAATGGGCAAGAATGTGGGTCCTTTACGTAAGCCTCTTTGCCAGATGGAAGAAGCTAATGAATTAAGACTTAAGAAATCTTTGGAAAACTACGGTTTACTCTAAGATTAAGTGAAAGGATCAATATGACAAGAATAATTATGTCCGGGTGCAATGGCCACATGGGTAGAGTTATCACTTCTTTGGTTGAGAAAGACCCTGAGGTTTGCATTGTTGCCGGTGTTGATGTAACGGAATGTACTTGTACATATCCTGTTTACAAGAGTATTTTGGATGTTTTAGAAGAAGCAGATGCGGTTATTGATTTTTCGGCTATCGGCGCGCTTGACTCTATTTTGGATTTTGGCGTTAAGACCAACACTCCGCTTGTTCTTTGCACAACCGGATACGGTAAGGAACATCTTGATAAAATTAATGAGGCTTCTAAGAAGGTTGCAATTCTTCGCTCTGCTAACATGTCGGTGGGAATTAATACAATTATGAACCTCTTAGAGCAATTCTCAAAGACTTTTGCGGATGCGGGCTTTGATATTGAAATTGTTGAAAAGCACCATAATCAGAAGCTTGATGCGCCAAGCGGTACGGCGCTTGCTCTTGCGGATTCAATCAATGCTCCGCTTAATAATGAATATGAGTATGTATATGACCGCTCAGCGCGCAGAGAGAAGCGTCCAAAGAAGGAAATTGGCATTAGCGCCGTTAGAGGCGGCAGTATTGTCGGCGAACATGAAATTATCTTTGCTGGAACTGACGAAGTTATTGAGATTAAGCATACCGCTTATTCAAAGGCAATTTTTGGCAAGGGTGCGGTTGAAGCTGCTAAGTTTTTAAAGGGTAAGGAAGCCGGGCTCTACAACATGCGTAATGCTATGGCAACCTGATAAATTATCGTAAATAAGCCTTTTGTCGCACTTGCGGCAAAAGGTATTATTTTTACTTGATATAAATCTTTTTGGGTTGTATAATGGATAAGCGTTTTGATAAACGCCATAAATATTGTTTATACCGATTATTTCTGTTATCGGAGAATGGAGAATAAGATGAAAAAGATTATCAGCGGCAAGGTCAGAGAAGTATATGATCTTGAAAACGGACAGTTAGTCATTGTTACAACAGACAGGATTTCAGCATTTGACGTTATCCTTCCGACAATGATTCCTGATAAGGGTAAGGTTCTTACGGAGATTTCTAATTTCTGGTTTGATTATACAAAGGATATTGTGAAGAACCACATGATTTCTGATAATCTTAATGATATGCCTGAAGAATTCAGAAAGCCTGAATATGAAGGAAGAACAATCCTTGTAAAGAAACTTAACATGCTTAAGTACGAATTTATCGTAAGAGGATACTGCTTTGGCAGCATGTATGATGCATACGTTAAGGGTGAACCATTCTGCGGCGTTAAGATAACAGGTGATTATAAGATGGCACAGAAGCTTGACGAGCCAATCATTACACCTTCCACAAAGGCGTCTGAAGGTCATGATATCTACATTCCTTTTGAGGATGTTAAGGCTGACCTTGGAGAAGAACTTGGCGAAAAAATTAAGGCAACGGCCATCGCCCTTTACAACAAGTGCTACAAGAGAGCATACGAAAACGGTATCATCCTTGCAGATACTAAGTTTGAGTTTGGTTTGGATGAAAACGGCGAACTTACTCTTGCAGATGAACTCTTTACTCCGGACTCTTCAAGATTCTGGAACCTTTCAGAATATAAGGTTGAGACTTCTCCAAAGAGTTATGATAAACAGTTTGTACGAGACTGGTTAAAGGAAACAAATCAGAACGGTAAACAGAATATTGATCCGATTCCTGCAGAGATTGTTGAAAAGACAGCTGCTTTATACAAAGAGTGCGTTTCAAAGATCAAGTATAATAAGTAATAAATTTAAAGAATCCTGCGGAAACGTGGGATTCTTTTATAAATAAAGGTTTGTCCGCCTTTATATCAAATAAACAACACCGTGGAGGTACACAGATGGGTTTTTTGGACATCTTATTGATTGGCGTGGGCTTGTCAATGGATGCCTTTGCAGTTTCTGTATGCAAAGGGCTTGCCATGAAGAAAATAAATTATAAAGAGGCTTTTATTATTGCGCTTTTCTTTGGCGGCTTTCAGGCATTGATGCCATTTATGGGATATTGCGCGGGTACGGCACTTGCGGATTATATTGAGGCGGTCGATCACTGGATTGCTTTTGTTCTTTTGGTCATTATTGGTGGGAAAATGCTTGTTGAGGCAATTAAGGGAATGAAAGATAAGCAGTGCGAGTGTAAGCTTAAGGAAGAAGAAAACAAGTTTTCTTTCGTTGAAATTTTTATGCTTGCCATTGCCACAAGTATTGATGCTTTGGCTGTCGGAGTGACTTTTGCACTTGTAAAAAGTGTGAATATAGGGTATTCTATTATAGTGATCGGAATTACTACTTTTGTTATATCTTTTGCCGGTGTATTTATTGGTAATAAATTTGGTGACAGATATCAGCATAAAGCGGAAATGGTTGGCGGAGTCATACTTATATTAATAGGAGTTAGAATTTTGCTGGTAGATTTAGGCTACTGGCCGTTTTAGGAGGAGAAATGGCAGATTTTATTTTAAGTACATGCTCAACAGCAGATATGCCTGAGTCATTTTTTGTTGAAAATGATATTAAATATACCTGCTTTCATTACACAATGGAAGGTAAGGAATATCCGGATGATTTGGGTAAAACAATGTCATTTAAAGAATTTTATGAAAAGGTGTCAGCCGGTGTAACATCTAAGAGTTCACAGGTTAATATTGAACAGTATGTGGCTCTGTTTAAGCCTTATTTGGAACAGGGTAAGGATATACTTCACGTAACACTTTCTTCAGGTATTTCCGGAACATATAATTCGGCTTGCGCTGCAAAAGACTTGCTTTGTGAAGAATTTCCTGACAGAAAAATATATATCGTTGATTCGCTTTGTGCATCCGGTGGTTTGGGACTTTTCGTCAAGCTTTTGGATGATCAAAGAAAGATGGGTAAGTCAATTGATGAAGTATTGGATTATGCTGAAAAAACAAAGTGCAAGATTCATCATTGGTTTATTTCAACAGATCTTTCGGCATTTTACCGCGGAGGCAGAATCACAAAGACATCTGCTGCATTTGGAACACTTCTTAAGATTTGTCCTTTAATGAATGTTAATTCATTGGGTAAACTCGTTATAAGAACCAAAAACCGTGGTAAGCAAAGAGCGCTTGAAGCGCAGGTTGAGACAATGCTTGCCCGTTGTGAGGGTGGTAAGGATTATGATAATTACTGCTACATCACAAATTCGTATTGTGAAGATGATGCAAAAAAGCTTGCTTCAATGATTGAAGAGAAAATGCCAAAGCTTAAAGGTAAGATAAAGATTTCAACTATCGGTACCGTTATCGGTACACACACAGGTGTTGGAACCATTGCATTATTCTTTGTCGGAGACGAAAGAGAACTTTAAATATTAACGGATACCGTCAGGTAAGACTGAAGGTATCCGTATTTTTAATTTACATTTCATTGTAAAATTGTGTATTTGGGTATAAAAAAAGATATTGAGGCAAAGAACGAATCAAACGGGGATAAAAATTATCAGCAAATTATAAGATTATTATGTGAGGAAAGAAGGGTGAAAACATGTGGAAGATTAAACACATATTTGATGGCGATTACGGTTGTGAGGAACACCATGATTACGAAGGCCCGACAGTGTCTGTGACTTTGGTGAGTGAAAGCGGAGAGACTAAGTTAGTTTCTGTGGCAGATGCGTGGTTAAGGGAGAAGGAGTTGGATATAGGGGATGTGTGGCCGCTTTCTGATTAAATCCTTAACCTGCCTACGCTTCCAATGGTGCGGCGTCCACAGGGTCTTTTTTGTACAGTGCCTTTAATATTAGCGGTGTACTTATTGACGACACAATGATAAGTAAAATTACTGATGTGAAATATTTAGCATCCAATACGCCAACGGCAAGCCCTTTTTGTGCAACAATAAGTGCAACTTCGCCACGGGTCATCATGCCAACGCCGATTTTAAATGAGTCATTAAAGTTAAAATGTAAAAGTTTTGCGCAAAGGCCACATCCAATAATTTTTGAAACAAGAGCTACCAAAACAAATGCAACAGAGAAGATAAGTAACTGCGTGTTAAAATCATTTATTTCTGTCTTAAGACCGATACTTGCAAAGAATACCGGGCCAAAAAGCATGTATGAGTTGATATCGGCCTTTCTTGCAATGTAGTTTGCGTCATTTAAGTTACACATGATAATTCCCGCAACGTAAGCACCGGTAATATCTGCAATGCCAAAGTATTTCTCTGCAAGATAAGCCATTAAGAAACACATACAAAGTCCAATGATTGGAATTCTTCTGTGGTGTTCGTAACGTCTGTCAATTATCTTCATGAATTTATAGAATAGTATTCCAAATATAAATGCAAGAACGAAGAATAATGCGGTTTTCCAAACAACGGTCACAGGGTTGTTTGAAGGGTCTTTCATTCCCAAAACGAATGTAAGCACCACAATGCCAATAACATCATCAATTATTGCCGCGCTTAATATGGTGGTTCCAACGGTTCCCTTTAATTTGCCCATCTCTCTTAGCGCCTGTACCGTAATACTTACGGAGGTTGCAGTCATTATTGTTCCAAAGAAGATGTTTGTGATAAACTTTGAACTTCCAACTTCTGCAAATCCGTTAAAGCACGATGCCATTAAAAAGCCTGCGCAAAGTGGTACAAAAACGCCCGCACACGCAATAAGAAGCGCCTTAAAGCCTGTCTTCATGAGGTCTTTTAAGTTTGTTTCAAGTCCTGCTGAAAACATAAGAAGAATAACACCAATTTCCGCCATTCTTGTAATAAATACCGTGTTTTCAACAACACCTAAAACGCTTGGCCCAATGAGTAATCCGGCAATAATTTGTCCCACTACCTGAGGGGCTTTTAATTTTCTTGCCAGTAATCCGAAAAATTCTGCGGCCATGATGATAATAGCCAGGTCAAAAAAAATCTCATATGTTTCCATTTTCGTTCTCCGTTTGCTAAAAAATCAATATTTTAGAATAAACACAAGTACTGTTATAGCACAAATATGAAAAATTACAAGGGCAGTTTCTTCTATATTAAGCGACAATACGCTAAAATCTATCCCCTTGAAATTTGCCTTCTCGTATATTAAAATTTAACCAACGTATGTCTCCATGAAAAAAAGTTTGTGGAGATTTGGTTGCATGAAGCAACGGAAAGGTTGGAATTATGCGTCATCTACTTAGTCCACTTGATATGTCTGTGGAAGAATTGGACAATCTGTTTGATTTAGCAAATGATATAGAAAATAATCCTGCAAAATACAGTGAATATTGCCACGGCAAGAAGCTTGCCACTTTATTTTATGAGCCAAGTACAAGAACAAGGCTCAGCTTTGAAGCTGCAATGTTAAATCTTGGCGGAAATGTTTTGGGCTTTTCTGAGGCTGCGTCAAGCTCTGCGGCTAAGGGTGAAAGTGTTTCTGATACTATCAGGGTTATTTCGTGTTATGCGGATATCTGCGCAATGCGTCATCCGAAGGAAGGCGCCGCAATGGTTGCTTCTAAAGCGGCAGGAATACCTGTTATTAATGCCGGAGACGGTGGCCATCAGCATCCTACACAGACTCTCACCGACATGCTTACAATAAGGTCAATGAAAGGCAGACTTTCCAACATGACAATCGGCCTTTGCGGTGACTTAAAGTTTGGCAGAACGGTGCATTCTCTTATTAATTCTTTGGTTCGTTATCCGGGAATTAAGTTTATCCTCATTTCTCCAAAGGAACTTAAAGTTCCTGATTATATAAGGGAAGAGGTTCTTAAAGCTAATAACATTCCGTTTGAAGAAACCACTGATTTAGAGGCTTTTTTACCGGAACTTGATATTTTATACATGACAAGAGTTCAGCGTGAAAGATTCTTCAATGAAGAGGATTATATCCGTTTGAAAGACAGTTATATTCTTACGGAAGCCAAGATGGAGCTTGCATCTAAGGATATGCTTGTATTGCACCCGCTTCCAAGAGTTAATGAGATTTCCGTTGAGGTTGATAAAGACCCGAGAGCCGCTTATTTCAATCAGGTGCAGTACGGCGTTTATGTAAGAATGGCTCTTATTTTAAAACTTTTGGAAATATGCTAAGTTGCTTTATTTGTCGTGCGGCAAGGATTGGAGAAATATGTTAAACGTTGGAAAATTAAACGAAGGTTTTGTGCTTGACCACTTAAAACCGGGTCAGAGTACCGTTATTTACAATTATTTGGGCTTGGATAAGCTCGATTGCCAGGTTGCCATCATTAAAAATGCAAGAAGCCAGAAGATGGGCAAAAAGGACATTATTAAGATTGAGGGCTCCCTTGATCTTATTAATCTTGATGTTTTGGGATATATTGACCACAACATCACCGTTAATATCATTAAAGACGGAGAAATTGTTGAAAAGAAGAAGTTACAGCTTCCTAAGGAACTTCACAACGTTATTCGTTGTAAAAATCCAAGATGTATTTCTTCGATTGAGCAGGAACTTGAGCAGATTTTCTTCCTTGCCGATCCTGAAAAGAAGATTTACAGATGCAGGTATTGCGAAGAGAAAAACGGCGAACTTATGTAATATTTGATTTGCTATTTTTTTATACTCATGATATTATTCATGCGTGAGTAAGACAGATGATCGCGGCTGCAAAACCGAAAGGTTGCAGGTGAGGAAAGTCCGGGCTTCATAGGGCAGGATGCCGGATAACGTCCGGTGGAGGCAACTCCCAGGCCAGTGCAACAGAGATATACCGCCGGTGAAAACCGGTAAGGGTGGAAAGGCAGTGTAAGAGACTACCGTCTGTCTGGTAACAGGCAGAGCCATGTAAACCCCATTCGAAGCAAGACCGAACAGAAGGATAAGGCGGCCCGTCTCCTTCGGGTAGGTCGCTTGAGCTTACCGGTAACGGTAAGACTAGATAGATGATCATCCACGACATAACCCGGCTTATAGTCTTACTCACTTTTTTGGTTAATATATGATATAATCAGTGTAATGTATATTTTATATCAGTGATGTATTAATAATCAGAAAGGCTGTAGTAGAGGCGTTATGGGCTTAAAGAAGTTGCTTAAATTCTTCTTTTACGGAGGAATTGACAGAAAAATATATAAGTTATACCACAGAGACATTGCAGATGAAATGACTTTAATATTAAGGCCTTTATGTGCGTTTGTCGCAGTTGCTTTTCTTTTTTTTGGAATTTACGGATGTATAAGAGGAGAATCAGTTGGAGTAGTACTTAACGTTATTGTATGTCTTCTTGCAATTATAATGTTTTTATTTACAAAGATTTTGCCGGATGTAAGCTCTCATCTTTCAAACGTATGCACATATGTTTCAATGATGTTCATGCTTTTTTACGCAATTGTTAGCGGGTGTATCTTTAATAAACCGCACCAGCCTGTTGTTACGTTTATGGTTCTTATTGTGAGTATTCCGATACTTATGGTGGATGTACCGTGGCACATTATGTTAATGAACGGTATTGCGGTTTTGGGATTTATAATCACGGATTATTTTACAAAAGACGCAAACACTCATTCCCTTGATACAAGAAATGCAATTGTATTTTATCTTCTTTCATGCTTTGTTCTTCCATTTTTGGTTCACTCAAAAATTGAGGGTATTGTTAATAAACGTCAGCTTGAAAAAGACAGAGATATTGATAATCTTACGGGACTGTTTTACAGAAATGCCGCAAGTAAGCTTGTCATGAACAACCTTCTGGAAAAACCTTTCCAGGTTGCCGCAATGTATATGATTGATGTGGATAATTTTAAACATATTAATGATACTTACGGACACGCTGTCGGTGATAAGGCTATCAGCGACGTTGCGGAATGCATTAAGAAAATTGCGTCTGAAAAGATGGTTGCCGCAAGATACGGCGGAGATGAATTTATTTTATTTATCAGCAATCTTCAGAATAAGCAGGAAGCGGAAATGTATGCTGATAAACTGATTTCTTTGGTTGCTTCCTCTGATATTAATAAAATGCCTGAAATGAAGGAAAATCCAATTACTCTTAGT
The DNA here is from genome assembly GCA_905236025.1 of uncultured Lachnospiraceae bacterium. Taxonomy (GTDB): domain Bacteria; phylum Bacillota; class Clostridia; order Lachnospirales; family Lachnospiraceae; genus CAJOOB01. The sequence continues at coordinate 1,058 of CAJOOB010000050.1, read as the reverse complement.
ATTGGTATTGCCCTTTATCCTCAGGATTCAAAGAGTTATGATAAATTGCTCGTAAAATCTGACAGAGCATTGTATAAAGCGAAAAACCAGGGAAAGAACAGATATTCATTATATTAATCAACGTTAGGAGAGAGTATGGATCCCGACAGTATAGTCAAAATAGTAACTTTGGTGTGTCTTTTAATTTTTTCAGCTTTTTTTTCTTCTGCTGAAACGGCACTTACAACGTGTAACAAGGTACGTTTAAAGACCCTTGCTGATGGCGGCGACAAGGCGGCTTTGCGCGTCATTAAAATCACTTCAAATCCCGGTAAAATGCTTGGATGCATACTTATTGGCAACAACCTTGTTAATATTTCTGCATCCGCATTAACAACCATTGTGGTTCAGAATCTTTTGGGAAACAAATATGTAAGTGTTGGTACGGGTGTACTTACTTTACTTGTCTTAATCTTCGGGGAAATCACTCCAAAGACCATGGCAAGCCTTAAAGCCGATAAGATGGCATGCAATTATTCAATGATAATTCTTGCCCTTATGTTTTTGCTAACGCCGTTTATTGTAGCTGTTAACTTCCTTTCAAATATTGTCTTAAGACTCTTTGGGGTGGACTCAAAAGCCGGAACAAAGGCGTATACCGAAAAAGAGCTCAGAAACATTGTTGCTGAAAGTAATAAGGGTGGAGAGATTGAAGACACGGAAAAGAAGTATATTAACAATATCTTTGATTTTGGAGACGCAAAGGCTAAGGATATTATGATTCCGCGTGTAGATATGTGTGTTATTGATTTTGATGCTACATACGAAGAAGTAATCGATATATTAAGAAAAGAACGTTATACAAGAATCCCTGTTATGAAGGGCGATGACGTTTTGGGCATTATAAATATCAAGGATTTAATTTTGTATAATCAAACCGGTGATTTTGTTTTAAAGGATTTTATTCGTCCGGTTTATTATACGTATGAGCAGCAGGAACTTTCGCAGCTCATGCTTGAAACAAAGAAATGTGCGGTTAATGTTATTATTGTACTTGATGAATACGGCGTAACAACCGG
>CAJOOB010000049.1 GCA_905236025.1 uncultured Lachnospiraceae bacterium | reverse complement strand
TTTATCCTTAGCACGCGATGTTGCGACATTTATAAGCTCTCGATTTTTCTTAATCCACTCATATGTACCTGTCTGAGTCGTCTCGCCTATTGCCGATGAAAAAAGTACAACATCTTTTTCATCTCCTTGAAAAGAATGTACAGTTCCACACGCCACTCCTTTTATTCCTTCCTCATTTAAAACCTGATTTATCAATTCTTTCTGATTTGTAAACGGAGTTATAATTCCAATGTTTTTATCTTTATTAGCCTTTACATAACTTACTATACGTCTGGCTTCCTGCATTGATGTGTTTTTTATGGATCCGGTTTCACTCTCTACATCCACAAATAACAACGGTTCTCTTTCCGTATCGTTTGATTTAATATTAAGCAACGAATTATAATATTTTTTATTATTAAATCCAATAATTTTTGGATTACATCTATAGTGATTATGCAATAATATCTCATCACTCACAGAATCACTTGCTAAAAATGCCTTATAAATAGAATTTTTACAGTAATTATATTCCTCCGAGATATTGTATTCCTTCATCAATTTTTGATTGGAAATATTATCTAAAAGAATAACCGGGTTAAGCTGTTGCGGGTCACCAACTAACATCAGGTTTTCGCCTCGTATTATGGGAACCAGAGACATTGCAGTATTACACTGACTCGCTTCATCAATGATCGTCATATCAAATAATGGCTCCGGTTTGCCCAGCTTATGGGCCGACATACATGTTGTAACAATTATTGGAAATACCTTTTGCAATTTTTTAATATTACTGCTATCTGAAAGATACTTATTAAGGCTATCTACTGCTTCTTTTTTATCTGTTGTAGTTAATATTTCCCTTAAATCTGAATACTTTTCTTCTTTTAATCTTTTTATATGTTTCGCCGAAGTATAATACAAGTACTGAAGAAATTCATCTTCATTTCTATCCAAAAGTTCGAGTGCTTTTTCTTCTGTAACTTTTGGCATCTCTTTGATTTGATTTTTTAATAGTTCCATCTGACGACCTTGCAAGTCTAACTCAAACGGCATAAGAACAGAAGATACCGTCTCCTTTTTTTGATAATCCAGCATCCTTTGCAAAGTTTCTTTTCGTTCTTCAAGGTCAAGATATTCCTCATAAGCTTTCAAAAGTTCAGTTAATTGCTTTGCTCTCTCGGTTCTATCTCCCTTTCTTTTATCAAGCGTAGCATCAAAAATATTTATATCCTGAACCATTTGATACAATAATTGAATATGCTCTAAGGTTTCCTCTACCTTTTCCCTGTTTCCCAATCTTAAAATCGGAAATGGTATAATTTTCCCTTTATATTCCATCTTACACATCTTATTAAAAACGGAATCAATTGGATGATTATTATTAGACGCAAACAACACCGTTCTATCATTAAAATAAGCGGTTACAATGGTGTTAATTATGGTGTTGGTTTTTCCGGTGCCCGGAGGTCCCTGAATGTAAGCAGTCGGATACTGCATTGCTTTATTAATTGCAAGAAGCTGATCAAGATTAATTCTGTTATCAATTAACGCAATCGGATAACTTTTAATCCGTCTCGGTTTTTCTAATAAGTCTCCAAAAAAAGCCTTTATTGGGAATGTCGTTTTTCCTTCGGCATACATATTTACAATCGCTTGATATTCATTGTGTAAATCAACAATAATATCCATTCCAATGACAATTAAATAAGGCATGTCATCCACGCTAACCCTGCCATCATTATATTTTGTTATTGCATTTTTTATTAATTCCTGATTTTCATCAAAATTAACTAAAAGACTGTAATCATCGGCATCAAGATACTTCCTTATATTTTCCTTTGTAGTTCCGTCAATCTGGAATTCAGTACAAATGGTAATATCATCCTCAGGAACCATACACCTTCCCCTTACATCCAAATTCAGTTTTCTGTATGCTAAAGTATATAACCCCTTCGGTGTATGGATACTTAACACATTAATTGCCAGTTGCTTAATCTTTATATTACCGGTTTTATTAGAATTTTTAGACTTATCTGCGTTTATCGAAAAATGTTTTATAATTTGCTTAAACTGCTCGTCCGATAATCTGTATTTATCACCAACAAGCGCATCTCTGTCTATATATTTAATAAGTTCAAACTCTGAGTAATATGGAGTGTTATCGAGTTTATTGCATCGTTCCAAATAATTAAGAATTTTCAAATTAGCAACATTATCAAAAAGAGAACGATATTTATCAGGATTAGACGCAATATCTTCTAATAACTTTTTATTTACAGGATAATATGTACCATCAACAACAATTGAAGAAAGAATAGAATCAAGATATATATTAAGATTTTGTATTTCATAAGAACCTAAATGCATACCATAAACAGACAGTCTACGGTTTCTGACATCAATATCAACCACCGCAATCCAATATCTGGTTATTGCGCCGGCTTTATTGCTGTATTCAATTTTCAGCCATTTTCCCTCATGAATAGCCTTAAAAATATCTCTACATACAGAAATCATAAATTACTCCATAAAGAAAAGTTATAATTAAAAAGCTCACAAAACAAATAAATTATACATAAGATTATATGCTTAAATTTCAATAAAGTAAAGGAAATAGTATATTTTGTGTGCTTACGGAGTTTGATTATTTTTTTATGACCTAATAAAACAATGATAATGCAATTACCCAAACAAACCGATAATAAAAACAATTGCATAAAAATAGCAATAAACAAGCGCAATCCCACAAAGGGTACCGGTTACGAAACGGCGCACATTTGTAGATTCCCAAAGATTAATACGTTGAACAAACCAATCTGCGCCCATCAAAAGAATAAATGGCACAATAATGTACCACTCTAATCTAAAGCCACAGATAAGCATGATAATACCCACAATTTCTCCCACAAAAACACCTGTGCACCTAGCGCACAACGGAAACTGATATCCACCCACTGAAAAGCTTCTGCATTCCATTTGGTGGCAACCTAAAAAATGGCCAAATTTCATCAAATTCAGCCATATTTTATCTTTCTTATTCATTATACTTTCCACTTATAACCGCAATTGTTGCAAACCCAAAAACTCACGCTGTGCATCTGCCTACCTTTTCCACAAGCTCCGCACAAAACCCCAAGCGGTCCAAATATAAGCGCTCCAAGACATCCCTTACCTGCACTGAAATCCTTTCCTGTTGAAGTAGTTTCAGTGATCACTGTACAATTCTGATTACCGCATCTTGGACAAACCATAAAAAATCCTCCCTATTCATACATAAAAAACAAGTAAAAAGCCAAAAGAATCTATACATAAATCATAATAAAAACCCCATCAGCAGTCAAGAAAAATATCCATCGGATCAAAAAAGCCCGCCAACAACCCCAAAGGAAAAAGAAGGTCGCCGGGGCAGTAACCGGAAATGCGGAGCTGAAAAAGTAGAAGCGGATTTTAGGACCGCCTCAAAGAATAAAATAGAGATATTTGCATAATAAATTTTTGGTGACATCAGCGCCCGCCGGTACTTGATTTGCATATTTATATGCAAATCTTAGTACCGCTGCGTGGTGCTGTAAGTGCGAACGGTCATCAAAAATATGTTATGCGAAATATCTCTAAATACATCTTAAAACCGCGGTCCCAAAATCCGAGGCTACTCCTCAGACTTCTCCTCCGCATTTCCGCTAACAACCTCGGCGACCTTCCTGGTAATATTTTGGGCGCCGTTAAGGGCGAACGCAATCTGCAAATCCGCAAACTTCTTTACATGATTAACCTGCGCCTCCGCATATCTTGCAAGATGCTCCGTAAGCGGGACATCAGATACAAAACTGCAGAGCCAGTGAACCTTCTGCTTGGCTGCAACATTATACGCTCCAATACCCCTTCTGAGTTCCTCATAACGGACAATAATATTGTGACTCTTCGCAAAAGACTTAACCTTGGCAAGAAGATTCGCTGAATAAACCACATCCACAAGCTGAATACCAAAAAACATTCCAAGAACAAACGAAAACGTAATGTTACGATAAAACCATTCAACTGCGGCAACAACCCTGGCATGCAAAACAAAGTAGTATAAAGCGCCAATCAATGTCCAGTAAAAAGAAAATTTAGGGCAGATTATACCTTGGTAATTTCCCCATTCATTTGAATAATCCCAAAGTTTAACGTTCATTCCCACAATAAAAATCTTACCGGCAATGAGTTCAATCAAGGTCATTGCAACGGCAATCGCCACGACAATAAGAGCTTTATCAATATATATATTTTTTATTTCTATGTACTTATCAGTTAATGATATTAAATACAACAAAGTAAGACCAAAGCCGTAAAGCGGCAAATACGGCCCCACAAGGAAGCCCGGATTGTACCATTTTCTTTCTTTATTGTTTGGCGCAAATCGTCTGTAAAAAAGTTCAAGAACCCAACCCATCACGCAGCCAAAGCAGTATAAAAATACCAGTAATAAGAATTTTTGCATTTTACCTATCCTTTTCCAACTTCTTCTTTACGTATTTTCCCGTGTAACTTGCGGAGTTTTTTGCAACCTCTTCAGGGGTACCGTATGCAATAACGGTTCCGCCGCCATCGCCACCTTCAGGCCCCAAATCAATTATATAATCCGCGCATTTTATAACGTCTAAGTTATGTTCAATCACGACAACGGTATCGCCGTTTTCGGAGAACTTTTTGAGTATCTGTATGAGCTTGTAAACATCGTCAAAATGAAGGCCGGTGGTTGGTTCGTCCAGGATGTAGATGGTTTTTCCCGTCCCTCTTCTGCTAAGTTCGGTGGCAAGTTTCACTCTTTGCGCCTCGCCGCCGGAAAGCTCTGTCGATGGCTGTCCAAGCCTTATATACCCAAGTCCCACTTCTTTTAACGTGACAATTTTTTTATAGATTGAAGGCACATTTTCAAAGAAAACGCAGGCCTCATCAACCGTCATGTTTAAGACATCGGATATGCTCTTGCCCTTATATTTTACCTCTAAGGTTTCTCTGTTGTAACGCTTGCCGTGGCAGACTTCACAAGGCACGTAAACATCAGCCAAAAATCTCATTTCAATTTTCTTGATACCGTCTCCGGAGCAGGCCTCGCACCTTCCTCCTTTTACGTTAAAGCTGAATCTGCCCTTTTTGTAACCCCTTGCCTTCGCCTCTGAAGTTGTTGCAAACAAATCTCTTATCAAATCAAACACGCCTGTATATGTGGCAGGGTTTGATCTAGGCGTACGGCCAATTGGCGTCTGGTCAATATCAATTACTTTATCAAGCTTCTCAGTTCCCACAATTTTGTCGTGTTTTCCGGGAATTATCCTTGCACGGTTAAGTGTTGCGGCAAGGCTCTTATAAAGAATTTCATTGATAAGCGAACTCTTTCCCGAACCGGAAACGCCTGTAATACAGGTAAATATTCCAAGCGGTATATCCACATCAATATTTTTTAAGTTATTTTCCCTTGCCCCCTTAATTGTAATGAAGTCCGCAGGCTTCTTGCGATTTTTAGGTACAGGAATTGAAAGCTCGCCGCTTAAATATTTTCCTGTGATTGATGCAGGATTTGCCATTATATCTTCCGCGGTTCCCACAGCCACAATCTCGCCACCAAGCTCGCCGGCCTTTGGTCCCACATCCACAATGTAATCTGCCTCGAACATTGTATCTTCATCATGTTCCACCACAATAAGCGTATTGCCCATATCCCTCAAATGTTTGAGTGTAGCAATAAGCTTATCGTTATCTCTTTGATGAAGGCCGATACTTGGTTCGTCCAAAATATACGCAACACCCACAAGGCCTGAGCCAATCTGCGTCGCAAGCCTTATTCTTTGCGACTCGCCACCCGAAAGCGAACTTGCCGCACGCGAAAGCGTCAGATAATCAAGTCCCACATCAATAAGGAAATTAATTCTTGCATCAATTTCTTTCAGTATCTGCGCGCCGATAGCCGCCTGTGTCTTATTTAACCTCAGCGAATCAAGGTACTTTAACACCTTCCTTAAAGGCATTTTTGTAAGCTCGTAGATGTTCTTTGTACCCACGGTTACCGCAAGAGCAGACGGTTTAAGTCTTTGCCCTTTACACGAATCACAAGGGGTAATGCTCATGTACTGCTGATATTCTTCTTTTACGGCATCGGAACTGAATTCCCTGTATTTTCTCTTACAGTCTTCAATCACACCGTCCCAGTATACGTTATATACACCTTCTCCACGCTGTCCCTTGTAATGAACTTTAAGCTCTTTACCGCCTTCTCCGTAAAGAATGAGGTTTTGAATCTTCTTTGTGTATTTATTAAAAGGTGTATCAAGATCAATGTTATAAGCCTTTGCAAGCGCCGTTAATGCAGCGTTTGTAAATGAGCCCGGTTTATTGCAGGACTGCCATCCCATTATCTGAATTGCTCCTGCGTTTATGGATAATGATGTATCAGGTATTATAAGTCTTGGGTCAAATTCCTGATGATATCCAAGTCCCAGACAGTCCGGGCAGGCACCAAACGGGTTGTTAAACGAAAAGCTTCTTGGTTCAAGTTCTTCAATGTTTATACCGCAATCAGGGCAGGCAAAGTTTTGACTGAAAAGTAATTCTTCACCATCATTTTCTCCGCCCACAAACTGCACTTTCATAATGCCTTCGCCAAGCTTCATTGCAATTTCTGCCGACTCAGTAAGTCTTTGCTCAATTCCCTCTTTTATTGCAATTCTGTCCACAACAATATCAATATTGTGCTTTTTGTTTTTATCAATCTTAATGTCTTCGCTTAAGTCAAACATCTCTCCGTCAACAAGGACACGGGCAAAACCGCCCTTTGCAGCGGATTCAATCACCTTTGTATGCTCGCCTCTTCTGTTTTTTACAACGGGTGCAAGTATCTGAAGACGTGATTTTTCCGGGTATTCCATGATCTTATCAATCATCTGGTCAACACTCTGCTTTGATATTACTCTTCCACAGTTTGGACAGTGAACAACGCCGATACGCGCATACAAAAGTCTGAAATAATCATATATTTCAGTAACGGTACCCACGGTTGAACGAGGGTTGTGGTTAGTTGTCTTCTGGTCAATCGAAATTGCTGGAGGTAAGCCCTCCACACTTTCAACAAGCGGTTTTTCCATCTGTCCGAGGAACTGTCTTGCATAAGACGAAAGTGACTCCATATACCTTCTCTGGCCTTCCGCAAATATGGTATCAAAAGCAAGGGACGTCTTGCCTGAGCCCGAAAGTCCCGTAAACACAATGAATTTATCTCTTGGAATATCCAAATCCGCATTCTTTAAATTATTTTCATTTGCGCCCCTGATTCTTATATAATTCTTTAAATCCGGGTCGTCATAGACCGCTTTTGGACGTATTTTTATTTCTTTTTTTGCCATTTTTTGTTACCTTCTTTACTTCTTCAAGGTTTTCCTTAAGCTCTTTCATCTTGTCTCTGAGTTCTGCAGCACTTTCAAAATCAAGGTCTGCAGCCGCTTTACGCATTGCTTTTTCAACCTTTTCAATAAGCTTTGTAAGCTCATTAATATCCATAGATTCCGGATCTTTTTCAAGCAAAGCCCCGGCCTTTTCAGCCTTCTTCGTGATACTGATTAAATCTCTTACCTGTTTTTTAATCGTGGTAGGAGTCATATTATGCTCTTTATTATACGCTTCCTGGATTTTTCGTCTACGCTTCGTTTCTTTAATTGCTTTTTCCATCGAATCCGTAATCGTGTCCGCATACATAATCACGTGGCCATCGGCATTACGGGCTGCTCGACCAATGGTCTGAATTAACGAGGTTTCCGAACGAAGGAAGCCTTCCTTGTCCGCATCAAGTATTGCAACAAGCTCAATTTCAGGGATATCAAGGCCCTCTCTTAAAAGGTTAATTCCAACAAGCACGTCAAAAACATCAAGTCGCATATCCCTTATAATCTCAGTTCTTTCAAGCGTATGAATATCAGAATGCAAATATCTTACACGTATTCCGACCTCTTCCATATACGCAGTCAAATCCTCCGCCATCTTTTTGGTAAGCGTTGTAACAAGGATTTTTCCTCCGTTTGCCGTGGTTTTTCTTACCTCTGAAATGAGGTCGTCAACCTGGCCGTGCACCGGACGCACGTCAATATTGGGGTCTAAAAGCCCGGTTGGTCTTATAATCTGCTCTGCCCTGTGGAGTTCATGCTCCGCCTCGTATTCGCCGGGTGTTGCGGAAACAAAGAGCATCTGGTCAATGTGTCCTTCAAACTCCTCAAAATTAAGCGGTCTGTTGTCTAATGCCGATGGCAGCCTGAACCCGTAATCCACAAGTGTTGTCTTCCTTGAGCGGTCTCCGAAATACATGCCGCGTACCTGAGGAATCGTCATGTGCGACTCGTCCACGATAATAAGAAAATCATCAGGGAAATAATCAAGAAGTGTATGCGGCGGCTGCCCCGGTTTTAAGCCGGTAAGGTGTCTTGAATAGTTTTCAATACCTGAGCAAAAGCCTGCCTCTCTAAGCATTTCAATATCATAATTTGTTCTTTCGGAAATTCTCTGCGCCTCTAAAAGCTTGTCATTTTGCTTAAAAAACGAGACTCTTTCCTTTAATTCAGCTTCAATGTTTTCTGTCGCAAGAAGCATTTTGTCTCTTGGAACAACGTAGTGAGAAGCCGGGAAAACCACAGCATGTTCAAGCGTTCCCTTTATATTTCTTGTAACGGGATCCATTAAACAAATTCTGTCAATTTCATCACCGAAAAAGTCCACTCTTATAAAGTTTTTATCACTGTCAGTCGGAAAAATATCCAAAACATCGCCATGGGCCCTGAACATACCACGCTTAAATTCAACGTCAGAGCGGATATACTGCATCTCAACGAGCTTTTTAATGATATCGTCCCTGTCTCTCTCCATCCCCGGGCGCAAGGAAACAACCATGTTTTGGTAATCAATCGGTGAACCAAGTCCATAAATACAAGACACAGAAGATATAATAACAACATCTCTTCTTTCGGAAAGCGCCGCAGTGGCTGAATGCCTGAGTCGGTCTATTTCATCGTTAATAGCCGAATCTTTTTCAATATAAGTATCAGTCTGAGGAACGTACGCCTCAGGCTGATAATAATCATAATAAGATACAAAATATTCAACGGCATTTTCCGGAAAAAACTCCTTAAATTCAGAGTAAAGCTGCGCCGCAAGCGTCTTATTGTGCGCCATTACAAGCGTTGGCTTTTTAATCTCTTTAATGACGTTAGCCATTGTAAAAGTTTTACCGGAACCTGTTGCACCAAGAAGAGTCTGAAACTGCATACCCTCCTTAAAGCCTTCCACTAATTCCTTAATTGCCTGTGGCTGATCGCCGGTCGGTTTATAATCCGAATGTAATATAAAATCCATTTATATAAATCCTTTTATACAGGGTTAAAAGCTTACGCGTTTTCCTTATCCTGTTTAATAAGTTTTTCAAGCGCCGAAATCGCAACCCCAATAGCCCTGTGAACATCATGATTTTGCTCGTTTGAAAGCCCCGCTTTTTCTCTTTCCTGATTATCAAGTGCTAGCAAAACAGAGCCCGTCCTGCAACGTCTGAACGAACCAAAAATAAACAGTGCGGCAGATTCCATCTCACTTGCCAAAGCCCCGCATTTCTTCCACGCTTCCCACTTATATGAAAGTTCCTTACCCACAGGAAACTCAGAAGGATTCATCTCTCCGTAGAAAGAATCCTTACACTCCACAACGCCAAGATGGTACGTCTGCTTCTTTTCTTTTGCGGCATCCACAAGCGCCGAAACCACATTAAAATCTGCAACCGCCGGAAATTCAACAGGAACATACTCCTTAGTGGTTCCCTCCATCCTTATTGCACCCGTTGCAATAATAATGTCACCGCCAAGAATATCTAACTGAATGGCGCCGCATGTTCCCACTCTTATAAACGTATGAACACCGCATTTACACAGTTCTTCAAAGGCTATGACCGAAGACGGCCCGCCAATCCCCGTTGAAACAACACTTACCTTTTCACCGCAAAGAAAGCCTGTATAAGTGGTGTATTCTCTGTTTTGAGCCACCAATTTTGCGTCATCAAAATACTGTGCGATTGTTTCACACCTTCCCGGATCACCCGTTACAATCACATATTTTCCAACAAGGTCTTTTGTTAAATGAATATGATATTCATACCCTTTTCCTTCTGTGTAATCTACCATACTCTGTCCTCCGTGCAGTAAAAACCGCCATTGTGTGCAGATTATTCTGCAATTAATTCTTTTATCTTTTCAAGCGCAGCTGCATACTGCGTATCATCTTCAAGATAAATAATGCCGTCCACCGCCTTTGATTCATCAATCGAAACCTCTACATCAGGTACAAGTCCGTTTCCGTTAATATCATATCCGCTCGCACTGAAATACTGTGCATATGTGTATTTATACGCAGAGCCGTCACTGAGCATATATGCTGTCTGAGCAACACCCTTACCGTATGTTGTACTACCAACAAGCGTAACGTCCAGTCTGTCTCTTAAACAGCTTGCAAAAAGTTCCGCAGCGGATGCCGTATATTCATTAACCAAAACAACCATTGGAATGCCTGAAACGATGGTTCCTTCAGTTGCTTCATACGTTGCAATAACACCCTCGTTATCTTCCATATAAACAATCATGCCGTCATCAAGCAACATATCCAAAACAGAGTTAATTGAAGTAAGTAAGCCGCCTCCGTTATTTCTAACATCAAAAACAATACCGGATACATTATTTTCAATACCGTAATTAAGCGCTTCTTCAAACTGTTCCGGTGTATTTGATTCAAATCCCGTAATTTGAATATACAAAACATTATCATCATAAATACCGTAATAAACAGAAGCTACATCAACCGTTTCACGAACGATTGTAAATTCAATTTCTTCATCATCTCTTAAAACGGTAATAACAACCTCAGAGCCTTCATCGCCCCTAACAACGGCAACAAGTTCTTCTAAGGAGTATTTTGTAACGTCCACTCCGTCAACAGAAATAATAATATCACCAACAAGGATTCCCGCCTTTTCAGCTGCGCCGCCTTCAGTAACGCTTGTAATAACGGCACCTGTTTCACCTTCAACCACGGTTGCATTTATTCCCGAAAAAGTACCGCTGTAGTTTTCAAGTAATTCCGCATATTCTTCAGCCGTGTAATATGCCGCATATTTATCACCCAACGCTTCAATGATTGCATCACAGACTGCTTCATCCATTGCGTCGGCGTCAATTGAATAATAATAATCAGAGTAAAGTCCTCTTAATAACGTATCAATCTTTGATTCAAGGGCCGTGATTGCATCCTCGTCAAGAGTTTCAACATCTGTTTCTCCATCTGCTGTCTGAGTAGCATTTTGAGAATTACTTGATGAATCCGATGTTGCAGCGGCTGATTTATGTATGGACTGATATACAGCCACAAAGTATATAAAAACAAGTGCAGCCACAGCAATCAAAAGGCCTGTAAGAAGGCCTGTCAAAAACCGGAGTGAGCCGCCTGATTCCTTATTTGGTTTCTGCTCATGTATTTCCTTATTTTCTTCTTTTACTTCCGTTATGTTTTCGTTATTAAAATTGTTATCCATATTTCACCAAATTACTAAATTTATTTCATCAAGAAGGAGTAAGCCAGTCCAAAGGATCCTGGTAAACACCGTTTAAACGCACCTCAACGTGAAGATGAGCTCCCGTTGCGGCACCCGTTGCACCAACATACGCAATCACTTCACCCGTAAGTACGTAATCCCCAACTGCACAGTTATATCCGCTAAGGTGCTTGTAGATTGTGTACAGTCCGTCACCATGGTCAATAACAAGTACGTTACCGGATGTGGAATTATAATAAATATCCGCAACCTGTCCGTTGTAACAGCACAATACCGCAGTTCCCGTAGGTGCAGGAATATCCTGACCGTAATGGTTACCAATAAGCCATCCGTAACCGCTTACATAAATCTTACGATTCAAAATATAACCATCCGTAAGTCTTGTATATCCCGGAAGCGGCCAAATAAGTGTACCGCCGTCATATGTAAGATTTGTCTGTGCCGCAAGACGCTGTTTTTCCAATTCTTCAAGTCTTGCAACTTCCTTCTTCTGTTCCTCAATATCCGCTTGAATCTCTAAGATTTCACTTTCAGTGCTCGACTGCTGTGAAATCTGGTTTGCAAGATAAGAAGTCTTTGTTGAATATAAGGAATCAACCGTCGCTTTTTCTGCTTCAACTTCCGCAAGTTTTGCCTCAATCTCTGCAAGTTCAGCTTCAAGCTGCGCCTCTAACGCTTCAATATCCGCCTTTGTTTCTTCCATTTTCTGAAGCATCTGTCTGTCGTATGTTGTAAGCTGATTGTAATATTCAGATTCATTAAGGAAATCAGAAATACTTCCGGCGCTGAGTAAAATCTCAACAAGCTCCGGAATTCTTGATTCATACAAATACTGTATTCTGAGTTTCATGGAAGCATACTGCTTTTGTATTTCTTCTTCCGTTTCCGCAAGCTGTTCCTTTGCTTCCTCAATTTCTGCCTGTTTTTCTGCAATCTCGGCTTCAAGTGTTTTAATATTTGCATTTAAAGCTGTGATTCTTGCATCCAAAAGTGTAATTGCCTCAGATGCCGTTGTAATATTATTGTTTATCTGATCAAGCAAAGCCTCAGTGTTCTTAAGTTCTTCCTCAAGTTCCTCCTGCCTCGCCTTTGCATCATCCACATCAGTGGATGCAGTTGCAACAACGAATGTTCCAACCTTTTTAGTTACAAAAGGACTGATCATGAAGGTCAAAGCCATCATAAGAGCTACGGCCTTTGCAAATTTTACATTTCTCACCTTATCACCTTTCCCTTTCAATCATAACCGTTTAATTGTCAGACGCGCAAGTGTCTCCTTAACGTGATACGGCTTCCTATAAAACCAATACCGACGCCGACAAGCAGTCCAAGTGGGATAAGAGTCTTAAAGACTTCTCCTACGGAATAGAACTGAATATTGGTGGACAATGCCTGATATTCCGAAAGCATATAAGTAATAACTTTACTGTATATGTAATAAATTCCAATTAACGGGATTGCTGCTCCCACAAGACCAATCACAACACCTTCCACAACAAAAGGAGTTCTTACAAATGCATCAGATGCACCTATAAGCTTCATAATACCAATTTCTTCCGAACGAACGGAAATTGCAATGGTAATGGTGTTGCTGATAAGGAATATACTTACGGCATAAAGTACAATAATGATCACACCTGAAATATACCCGATAAGCTTTGCAAAATCGCTCATAGTTGTTGCCGCAGTCTGTGCAGCTTTAACGCTTCTTACACCGTCAATATCCTCAAGATACTCAACCATTGCATCCTGCATATTTATATCATTAAGATATATAGAAAACGAAGCAGAATTTGCAAGCGGATTATCATCATCAAAGCCTTCCGCCAAATCCATGTTGTCTTCCGTAAAATACTGCTCTTTAAATGTTTCCCACGCTTCTTCCGCAGATGTGTAAATAATATCCGAAACCTCTGCCCTTGCGCCTATCTTTTCTTTGATTGCCTCAATTTCCGCATCTGAAATACCTTCATCAAAGTAAACCTGGATACAGAACTGATCTTCAAACTGTTTTACAATGTATTGGAAATTAGACATAAGCGCGTAAAACATGCTTATTAAGAAAATACATGCAGCAATTGTGCCAACCGATGCAAGAGTAAACAGTTTATGTTTGTGAAGGCTCTTAAACCCCTGTTTCAAGCAATATAAAAAACTACTAATTTTCATATTCGTAACCACCTTCTTCATCACTTACAACCTTGCCGTTGTGGATTGTGATGACTCTTTTTTTCATGGCATTAACAATTTCTCTGTCATGGGTTACGACAATAACCGTTGTCCCACGCTTATTAATCTCTTCAAGCAACTTCATGATTTCCCATGAATTACCCGCATCAAGATTACCTGTTGGCTCGTCTGCAAGCAAAATTGGCGGATTGTTAACCAAAGCTCTGGCGATTGCCACTCTTTGCTTTTCTCCACCTGAAAGTTCACCCGGATATGATTTGTATCTTTCCGCAAGGCCCACCAAAGCAAGCATTGCAGTTACTCTTCTTTTGATTTTACTTGTCGGTGCTTCGATAACTTTCTGTGCAAAAGCAACATTATCATATACGCTTCTATCGTTAAGCAAACGGAAGTCCTGAAAAACAACGCCAATATCTCTTCTTAAAAGAGGAGTTTTTGAATGACGAAGTCTGTTTAAAAATCTTCCGTTTACATATATTTTCCCCGTTGTAGGGTCAAGTTCTTTTAAAATAAGCTTTATCAATGTTGACTTACCGGCACCACTGTTACCAATGATGAATACAAATTCGCCCCTGTCGATTCTTATATTAACCTCAGATATGGCGTCAATCCCGTCCTGATAAGATTTACTGACATTGTCAAAAACTATCATGCTGTCGCTCATTTTCTATAATCCTTTTCATTTCTCCGTTTTTATATGCAAACCAACTAGAAGTTGGTTGTTTCCATGTATTTCATATACTTGGTTACCATTAATGAAATGGTTAATGTAACCGCATCATTAAAGTTACGAACATCAAGACCCGTTATTTTTTGAATCTTGTCTAACCTGTACACAAGGGTATTTCGGTGAATGTAGAGTTTTCTTGCCGTTTCCGAAACGTTAAAATCATTTTCAAAGAATTTTGTAACGGTCTCAATTGTTTCAGCATCAAGCGAATCCGGAGTATGTTCTCCAAATATCTCTTTAATGAAGGTTGCACAAACAGGCATTGGGAGCTGATAAATAATTCTGCCGATTCCAAGCTTGGAATATGCAATGACTTTTTGACCATCGTAAAAAATCTTACCTACATTAAGGGCCATCTTTGCTTCCTTGTATGATTTGGAAACTTCTCTTATTTCACCAACCACGGTGCCAAGAGCAATGTATGCCTGAGACATTGCCTCCATGTTTAACATATCCAAAAGCGTGTAACACGATTTAATGATATCATCATATGTTTCGTCTGCCTTTACCTCACGTACAATAATGATGTTCTTTTCGTCAACCGCCGTAATGAAATCCCTTGTTCTTGAACTATTAAGGTTACGCACTATTTCAAGCGCATTTGAATCTTTTTCATGCTGCGTTTCAATAATAATGACAATACGTGAAACCTCCGTTTCAATGTGAAGTTTCTTTGCCCTGTTGTAAATATCTACAAGAAGCATGTTGTCAAGAAGAAGGCTCTTAACAAAATTGTCCTTATCAAAACGGTCTTTATATGCAGAAAGGAGGTTTTGAACCTGGAATGCCGCCATTTTACCAACCATGTAGGCATCACCGCTTCCGCCTTTTGCAAGTATAATGTATTCTAAACTTCCTTCGTCTGAAACTTTAAAGAAATAACACCCTTTAGACTCTTGATTTTCTGCCGCTGAATCCGCAAAATCCACGACTGCGTCTTCATAATTTTTGGCATCTTCAAAATTTGACGCTGCAATTTTTCCATCCGTTTCGAAAGCGCAGAGCTCAACTCGCGATATTTCCGTTATGCCGTCAAGAGTTTTTTGCAGTATTGGATTTGAAATCATGTCGTCCTCCTATTTTTTGTAAATCCACATATCATCCTTATTTTATAACATTTTTGAGTAAAATAAAACCCCTATTTACTATGCCAATAACATAAAGAAAGGCGGACCGTATTTGGTCCGCCTCAAAATACAATAGCATTTGTATTCAGTGATTACACAAACTAGTTTGTGATTGTCATTTCTGTTTCCTTGTCGAAAACATGAATCTTGTTTGGATCAAGAGCAAGCTTGATTGTATCATCAATCTTAGCTGTTGTACGAGGATTAACTCTTGCTGTGAAACTTGTTCCTTCAAGATCGAAATACAAGAATACTTCAGCACCAAGTAATTCGTAAAGTCTGATTGTAACTTCAACTGTTGTTTCAGGGTTGTTTGCAAGCATAACTTCTTCATCATGAATATCTTCAGGACGGATACCCATAACAACCTTCTTACCGATATATCCGCCGTCAATAAGGGCTTTTGCCTTCTTTTCAGGAAGCTTGATTGAAACCTTACCAAACTTAAGGCTTACTGAATCACCTTCCTGTACAGCTTCCGCATCAACGAAGTTCATTGCAGGTGAACCCATGAAACCTGCTACGAAGAGATTTGTTGGGTAGTTGTATAAGTTGATTGGTGAATCAACCTGCTGAATAAGACCGTCTCTCATAACTACGATTCTTGTACCAAGAGTCATGGCTTCTGTCTGGTCATGTGTTACGTAAATGATTGTAGATTCGAGTTTCTTATGAAGTCTTGAAATCTCAACACGCATCTGTACTCTAAGCTTTGCATCAAGGTTTGAAAGAGGTTCATCCATAAGGAATACCTTAGGATTACGAACGATGGCACGACCCATCGCAACTCTCTGTCTCTGACCACCTGAAAGAGCCTTTGGCTTACGATCAAGAAGATTTTCAAGGTCAAGGATTCTTGCAGCCTCATCTACCTGTCTCTTAATCTGTTCCTTTGGAATCTTTCTTAACTTAAGGCCGAATGCCATGTTGTCAAATACTGACATATGAGGATAAAGAGCGTAGTTCTGGAAAACCATCGCAATATCTCTGTCCTTCGGCTCAACGTCGTTTACGAGCTTGTCGCCGATATAAAGTTCGCCTGAGCTGATTTCTTCAAGACCTGCAATCATACGAAGTGTTGTTGACTTACCACAACCTGATGGTCCAACGAAAATGATGAATTCCTTGTCTTCGATTTCAAGGTTAAAATCCTTAACAGCTACGAAACCGTTAGGATATACTTTACTGATGTTTTTTAATGATAAACTTGCCATAATGCCTCCTAGTTTTTTGCTAACTCGTATTTTAACAGAATTTTAAAAAATTACCATTGTACAAATAGCCAAAATCTCATCTTCCTTTTTGGTGAAAATGACGATTTGAAATTTTTTTTTAATTTTTTATTAATTTTTATCCCCCCTATATGGTTAATTTGTACAAAATGCTACCGACGTTTATGGTTAAATTGTACAAAAAAAGAGCGCGCCGCTTTTGCAACGCACCCTAATACGTTATTAAATTATACTGATACGTCTATGTTTTGGCCAAGGTTTGGTACAACTGATGCCTCCATCATTTTAACGATTCCGTCACCAACCTGTTCAACAGTTTCCATAGATTTTTTCATCATCAAAGCTCCCGCTTTATTAGTGAGATCAGCAGCGCTCATTGCGCGTGATAATGCAGCTATATCCATATCCTGACCCTCCTTTCACATCTTATGTTACACACATTTTACACCCGATTGCCTCTGTTTTCAAGCATCCAAATGTAACAATTATGTTAACGTCCCTATTAATATAATGCGTTAATCACAAGCCTTTGAACTATCCAGAATGTACAGATTAAAACGCCTGTAATGTAATATCCGTTGATAATTCTGTTTTCCGGCCAGAACTTTGTTCTTCCGATTTTACTGAATACCGCTTTTAATTTTATAAATGTGCCGTTCTTTCTTGCAATGTATCTTAACATACATATAAGCACAAGCACCGAACCCACAACAGCCGAAAAATAAAAGCAGACGGTATATATCGTAAGCAAAGTACTTGAAACCGAACTCATTTCTCCAAACGTATTCTCTGCTTCTTTAGCGTTAATATAATTTGACGCATATGACATAAACACAGATATGGAATTAAAAAGTCCGTGCACAATCATCGATGCCAGAAGCGAATCCGTTATTTCCACAAGTATTGCCAAGGCAATCCCAATAACGAAGGCATACGCAAACTGATTAAGATTTAAATGCATAAGTCCAAACAATAATGCACTCGCAAATATTGCCCAGAAAATACTTCTTCTTCTGAGACCGTGATATATAAGGCCTCTGAATACGTACTCTTCACAGATTGCCGGTATAATGGCCACATAAAGCAAAGCTAAAGGAAGTGAAATGGATGTGGCATTTTCAACGCTTTCTTCAACAACATTACCGCTAAACGAAGTAATGTAGCTTAAAAGCGTTACAATTGGGTAAATGACTAACGGCATAACCAGGCAGCACAAAAAAGTTTTAAGATTCAAAAACTTAAAATGCACTTCACCTGCAACTTCCGGCTCTTTTAATACAAAAAAGAGAGAAGGAAGCATAATAAGAAATTCTGGTAAAACGTAACTCACCGTGTCATTTAAAGATACGCCAAGCAGGCTTATCGACAAAATAACTAACAGGTAAACCGCAACCGTTGCCAAAAAAAGCGCGCTGGTCTTCTTTACAATATTCATGTTTTCTTCCCTTTATTTTTTCTGTTACTATTTAATACCAATTGCTTCAATTTCGATAAGAACATCCTTTGGAAGTCTTGCAACTTCTACACATGAACGTGCAGGACAATCCGTCTTAAAGAATTCTGAATAAATTGCATTGATCTTTGAGAAATCATCCATATTTTTGATGAATACAACTGTCTTAATCACATTTTCAGGCTTAACACCGGCTTCACCAAGTAATGCTACAAGGTTGCCAATTGCCTGTTTTGCCTGAGCTTCAATTCCTTCAGGAATTTCTCCGGTTGATGGAACAACAGGAATAACACCTGATGTAAATACCATTCCATTAACTTCAATTGCCTGAGAATACGGTCCAATAGCAGCAGGGGCCTTATCTGTACTGATAATCTTCTTTTCCATATTAGTCTCCTATCTTTATTATATTTATTGCAGTTATGTATTTACATAACAAAACTGTTATTTTAAAAGTATAATTGAATCTTCCAAAATGTCAACTTTACGCTCTTTGTAAAGTCTGCCGATTGCACGTTTAAAGGCACTCTTGCTCATCCCAAAGTCTCTGTCAATAACTTCGGCAGGGGCCTTGTCATTATACGGAAGTCTCTGATCCGGAAGGTTTTTCAAAATCTCAAGAATCTTAACCACGTCATCACCCATCTGTAAATATGCAGGTTTAACGGCACTAAGATCTAACTTTCCGTCTTCTCTTACCTTTGTGACTCTTGATTTAATAACATTGCCAACCTTAAGATTTGAATGCACTTCCTTTGCGGGAATGAGCCCGAAATACTTATTATCAACGGCAACAAATGCGCCAAGTTCTTTTATTTCATATATTGTTCCGGCAACTTCGTCGCCTTCTTTGTACAAGTCGGTTGTCTGCATGTAGTTATAAACTCTCATTGTACCGGCAAGTCTTTCACTTTTATCAATATATAACGCAACAAGATAAGATTCACCCGGTACAACCTGGCAAGTCTGTTCACGGAAAGGAATAAACAAATCTTTTTCAAGTCCCCACTCTGCAAATGCGCCTATCTTTGTTATTTCTTTTATCCTTAATCTTTCAACCTCTCCAAGTCCCAAATAAGGAATTTTAATGGTTGAAATGAGTCTGTCACTTGAGTCCTTATAAATAAAAACTTCAAGCTCATCTCCCACATTTGTTCCCGCAGGAACCTGCTTCTTTGGTAACAGAACACGGTCTTCTCTTGCCGAACCGCCAAGATAGATACCAAAATCCGTCTTCTTAACCACCTTAAGTTTCAATACTTTTCCTAATTCAATCAGCATATTTCTTCTCCGTTCAAAAGTGTTGTTTTCGAGTTAAACAAAAAACTCTCCGTATAACTAAACTAAAAAAGCTGTTGCATAATCTGCAACAGCTTGAGCTGGCCCACAAGGATTCGAACCTTGAAAATGACGGAGTCAGAGTCCGTTGCCTTACCGTTTGGCGATGGGCCATCGTACGACGCAAGTGGTATTATACAATACCGTTTTAAAATACGCAAGTATTTTTTTAATTTTTACCTTTTAATATTTCCACCACCATCTGAAGTCGCAAGTTCACTGACTTCAGAGACAGTTGCCGTATTAAAATCACCTTTGATTGTATGTTTGATTGCAGATGCTGCTGCCGCAAATTCCGCCGCTGTTTGCGCGTCTGCATAATCTTTTTGCAGCGAATATATAATTCCCGCAGCCATCGCGTCTCCGCCGCCCACTCTGTCCGTTATATGATCAATATCATATTCTTTTGATGAATAAAACTCATTTTCCTTTGCCTTATACACATTAACCGCATATGTGTTGTGTGAGGCGCTCATATTACCTCTCTTAGAGGTTATTATATAATCCGCGCCGTATGTTTTTGCAGCATTAAAATATAAGGCTTTAACATCCGTTTCATCCTTTATTCCAAGAATGTTTATCAAATCCCATGCGCTTGCAAACAGTACGTCTGCATCCTTTATTATTTCCGGCATTACCTCCGCCGCTTCTTTTACGCTCCAAAGCTTGCTTCTGTAATTAATATCCGCATAAACTCTTACGCTTCTTTTTTTAGCTTCGGAAACAATGCGTTTCGCGTAGTTTCTTCCGTTTTCTGAAATTGCGGCCGTTATTCCCGATATAAAAAGAGCATCCGCGTCTTCAAAAATCTTATCATAATCAAATTCGTCACAGGAAATCTTTGAAATAAGAGAATCTTTTCTATCATACACAACCTTTGATGCTCTTATTGATGTTCCGGTTTCCAAAAAATAAACG
This sequence comes from uncultured Lachnospiraceae bacterium, assembly GCA_905236025.1. Lineage (GTDB taxonomy): Bacteria > Bacillota > Clostridia > Lachnospirales > Lachnospiraceae > CAJOOB01. The sequence continues at coordinate 12,811 of CAJOOB010000049.1, read as the reverse complement.
CCAAGTCTGCCGTTGCCCGTAATTATGCATGACGTGTCAACGCCGTATTTTCTGAAAATTGAAATCGCGGCAAGTCCCACTTCATTATCAGGGACCTTTGTAACAAGTCTTGAGTGTAATCCAAAAGACGCCAGTGAAGCCGCCACATTAGCTTCACTGCCGCCGTAATTAATTTCAAAAGTATTTGCTGAGATTAATCTCTCACCCGTTATTGTGGAGAGTCGCATAAGAACTTCTCCGGTTGTGACAATATGTCCCATTTTCTTTAGTTAGCTACCCTTCTTGTTACAGAACCGTCTTCAGTAACAATATTCATGTTGCCCACAAAATATGTATAATCACTTAAAGCCGTGTCTTTTGCGCTTTGAGTGATACTCTTTTCAATATCAACGGTTGGAGAAACAAGACTTCTGTCAATCTTAAGATCGGAGCTGTACGCGCGCATAGCCGCATCAGCAGCACCAAGTCTTGGAGCAACCAAAGTTTCCTCTTCCTCATTTACGGCAGTTACATTTTGTTCTTCAGCGTCGGTAACAACAGACGTTGCAACCGCTTCTGACGCAGCCGTTTCTTCAGTAACTGTTGGAATGTCTCTTCTGTATGTACTTAAAATACTGTAATCAAATTGACTACCAATTCCTGAGATTACCATAATAACACTTCCTGTCCATAATCCGTTAACCACAGATAAATATATCACACAGATTATTATTTTTCAACATTGAACATTTTCATTGCCTGTATGATACATATATCGGACGGAAGTACTATTTACTTAACCCTTTTTTGGGTAGTTTTTAATAATTTACTTTTAAATTTGCTCTATTTTCTTTTGACGGTAAGAAAGCCGCCCAAAAAACACCGCAACAGAAGCTAGGAACATCACACCTGCCGCAATAAAGTACGGGATGTGGCAATCGGCATCTCTGCCACTCATTTCCACCACACCTTTAGTCAGGCACCCTGCAACAACAAGCGCAATCCCTGAGTTCCAAAGATTGTAAAAAAGCCTGTATTTTCGCATTCCTTTGCTGGTAAGAGCCATGAAGGTCATTATGATTAGACCTCCAAATAGCGGCGCCATGAACGCACACCTCATATACTCCGAATCTTCTCCAAAAGCGAAGTTTTTATATACAAGGTAAAATACAAATAAAAACACGGTTGTTCCAAAATATCCCACTAACGAGTGTGTCATTTTAGTTTTAGTATCCGATGTAAACAATATCACTTACCTCTCTTTCCTTAATACCGTTTCCCAAGGTTGTCGGTTTGTTTATTACTTCGCCCATAAACACAAGGGTTGAAGAACCACCGCCGTCAAGGTTGTATGCAAGCGTACATCCGCAATCTTCCAAAACCTGTGCAAGTTCATAAAGGCTTAAGCCTTCACTTTCATCCGTACGTCCGTCTGATACCACAAAGACGTAGTGACCGTCTTCAACAATGCCAATAGCCGTACGAGGATTATTTGTCATGGACCGGTCAACTTCATCATCTTCAGACACAACAATTTCGCCGTCGTAAACCAGGGTCGGACCAAAGGCAAAAAGTTGCACCACACCATCTTCCATGAGTTCTTCCGCACTTATTTCGTCTTCGTATATGATGTCCCAGGAACCGTCCGAATAAACGACAAGGTCACCGTATTCTGAGTCGTTTCTTACCGTATCTCTGTATAAAACGCCGTTTTTAATTACGTAACCTTTTTTATTTGCTCCGTAAAAATCGCCGTTTATTGCAAGTATCGCACCAACGGAATCTGCAATTTCAGATGTCTTTTCCGTTACATTTGTTCCGTAAGTACTGTTTGCAAGAGCCGTCTGTAAATACTGAATTGAGCAGTAAATATCACATATATAAACCGTTGTATCATTTACAACCTTGGTTGTAATGGTTATGGTGATATTTTCATCAGAGTATGTACTGTCTGTTATAATGGTCTCTGCTTTGATTTCTTCTGTCGTTTCAACATCTTCTGTTTCAGATTCTTCCGTATCCTCAGTAACCAGATATGAATTGGTTTTTGCATATGTTACGGCAGTTTCATAACTTGGTATCACAAACACAGCCAGTAATGAATATCCTACACATCCGGTTAATATAAGAGAGAAAATAACAGCGTATACAAACGGCTTTCTGAAAAAGTTATTCAATTTTCCAAATAATCGTTTCATATATTTCTCCTGTAAATTTATTTAAAAGTCCTTAATAAAAAGATGTACTTTCACCTCTGCATTGTGAATAGTACATCTGTTTTGTGATAATTTTCTGTTGTCATTATTTCGAAAGCGTGAAAAATTTTCGTATTTTTTGAGACTTTTTGCCATTTAACAAATTTCAAGTCTGTATTCATCTCCACCAATATTCTTAAAACCAAGCTTTGCTGCGAGTCTTCTTGACGCTGTATTTTCGTCGGCAACATTAAGAAAAACTTCCCTTAAGCCAATGTCCTTTACATATACAATGGAACCCATAGCAGCCTCAAACGCATACCCGAGTCCTCTGTATTTTGGCTTTACAATATATCCCAAATGATCATCCGTATCAAACCCTGCGAAGCAAACGGTATCGCCCGTATCCTTTGACTTAAATGCCCAAAGTCCATATTCAAAGAATTTATACATATATTCCCTGTAGTTTTCCATATACTGCTTATCGAACATTTCGCGGTTTTTTGTTTCCATATCAAAAATATCTTTTTCAGACACCATGAGCTTCTTTAAAACCTCTAAATCACTTTCGTCCATTTCATACGCAGAAAGTCGTTTTGTATCAAAAACGTGAAGCGGAACACCGACCGTGTGACAATATGCGAGTTCAAAAAATCCCGGATCCGCGTTTTCAAAGCTTTCCAAAAGGTAATCCGCGGCACTAAGATCCTGATTGCCGGAGTCCGGATTAATATAACCCACACATACCATACCGGCATTCACAGCCGCCATTACACCGTTACACGAATCCTCAACCACAAGACATTCACCCGGCATAACTCCTAAATTTTTTGCGGCATGCAAAAATATATCAGGCCTTGGTTTTGGTGCATTAAGCGTTGCTCCGCTTACAAGGTAATCAAACATTTCATAAATACCCTGTTCTTTCATGTTTCTTTCAATTGAATCCATTGGAGAAGATGACGCAACAGCAAGTAAATACCCCGCTTCTTTAAGACGTCTTACACAATCAGCAGCATAAGGAACCGGATCCTGACCTCCGTGTTCTCTTACCACGATATGTTTGTATTCTCTTCCCTTATTATTTAACTCTTCAGGAGATACAGAAAGATTAAAATCCTTTGCAATCTGAGTCCACATATATTCACATGTCGATCCGATAAATTGCTCGTTATATTCCTTTGTATATGTGTGTCCGTATTCAAGCAAGAGTCTTCGATTCGCCTCATAATAGAGCGCTTCACTGTTTATAAGGACTCCGTCCATATCAAAAATTACAGCTTTTAACATATATTTTACCGTTTATTACCTTCCGACATTTATGCTTCACATTATAGCATACACATAATATATTGTGAACTTTGTTTTTTCTTATATAAAAATAAACGCGGATGTTTCGATATTTCAAAACATCCGCATTATTATTTGTTTTTACCATTAAACTTCAAACATTAAATCGCCATATGTTGGGAAAGGCCACATTTCCTTATCGACAAGCATTTCAAGTTTATCTGCAGGAGCACGAAGAGCATCCATGGCATCCTTCACTTCATCTTTATAGAAGTATGCCTGTTTCTTATGATCTTCAATTGCATGAGCCTCTGCCTGAACCTTTACAAGGTTATCCAAAGCCCTCTTAACATCATTAAGATATGCAACGGTTTCATTAAGTACCGACTCTGTAGCTTCAGGATTTGCACCTGCATTCTTAACGGCAATAACCGTATCCGCAAGAGTCTTTGTGTATTTTGAAACTGCAGGAACAATCTGCTTAGCAGCCATATCAATCATGGTAAGAGCTTCAATATTGATTGTCTTTGAATATGTTTCGTAAAGAATATCTTCACGAGATTCAAGTTCAGCCTTTGTAAATACCTTAAACTTCTCAAAGAGCTTAACAGCCTTATCTGTAGTAAGCGTTTCAGTTGCTTCAACCATTGACTTGATATTTGGAAGACCTCTTCTTTCAGCTTCAGCTACCCATTCATCCGAATATCCGTCGCCGTTAAAGATTACTCTCTGGTGATCTGTTAAGAATTCCTTAATTACATCATGAATCTCAAGCTGCTTATCAGCCGCCTTTTCAATTCTGTCTGCAGCTTCACAAAATGCTTCTGCAACGATTGTATTAAGAGTAGTATTTGGACTTGCAATTGAATCAGCAGAGCCAACCATACGGAATTCAAACTTGTTACCCGTGAATGCAAATGGTGATGTTCTGTTTCTGTCAGTGGCATCCTTAACAAAATCAGGCAACGTCGAAACGCCGGTCTTAAGTTTCTTTCCCGCAATCGAGGATGTTGCTTCACCTGTTGCAATAAGCTGTTCAACTACATCTTCAAGCTGTTCGCCAAGGAAGATTGAAATAATTGCAGGAGGAGCCTCGTTCGCACCAAGTCTGTGATCATTTCCAACATCAGAAGCTGACTGACGAAGTAAATCAGCATGTGTATCTACAGCCTTGACAATACATGCAAGAACCAAAAGGAACTGAATATTTTCGTTTGGTGTATCACCCGGATCAAGGAGGTTTACACCATTATCTGTACTGAGTGACCAGTTATTATGCTTACCTGAACCGTTAACACCCGCGTATGGCTTTTCATGAAGGAGGCATGCAAGATCATGTTTTTCAGCAACTCTCTTCATTGTTTCCATTACAATCTGATTTCTGTCAACAGCAATATTTGCATAATCAAAAATCGGAGCAAGCTCATGCTGTGCAGGAGCAACTTCATTATGCTGAGTCTTAGCCGTAACTCCGAGTTTCCAGAGTTCTTCGTTAAGATCCTTCATAAAAGCGCCAACACGTTCTCTGATAACGCCAAAATAATGATCTTCCATTTCCTGTCCCTTAGGAGCGGCTGAACCAAAAAGCGTACGTCCGGCAACCTTAAGATCTTCTCTCTTTAAATAATTTGAACGGTCAACAAGGAAATACTCCTGTTCAGGACCAACAGATGCTGCAACCTTTGTTGCTTCTGTATTGCCGAAAATTCTTACTATTCTTAATGCCTGTTCACTTACTGCTTCCATCGAGCGAAGAAGCGGAGTTTTCTTATCCAAAGCTTCTCCCTTGTATGAACAGAATGCTGTTGGAATACAAAGAATTGTTCCTGCCGCACTTTCTTTTAAGAATGCAGGAGAAGTGCAATCCCAAGCCGTATATCCTCTTGCTTCAAATGTGGATCTGAGTCCGCCTGAAGGGAATGAAGATGCATCCGGCTCTCCTTTTATAAGTTCCTTACCTCTGAATTCAAGAATCATATGTCCTTCATCATCAGGGTTTGTAACAAACGCGTCATGTTTTTCAGCGGTGATACCCGTAAGCGGTTGGAACCAGTGTGTATAATGTGTTGCTCCGTTTTCAATTGCCCACTCTTTCATGGCATTTGCAACAACATCAGCGGTTGCAAGTGACAACTCCCCACCTGTTTCCATTACCCTAAGAACTTCCTGAAAGACCTTCTTAGGTATACGTTCTTTCATTTTTCCTACTGTAAAAACGTTCTTTCCGAACATTTCATCTACATGTACATTTTCACTCATGCTTATCGATTCCTTTCTGAAAAACTTTATTAATATCGTCAAAAGAACCATCTTGTACAAAATACTAATATAATCGATACAAGATTAACACGGAGAAGCAATTTTATCAAGCGGATATTTCCCTAAATTCTATACGGAATTCATAATCCCTGTCATAAAACAAAAAAGACATTCCCACCGATTAATCGACAGGAACGCCTTTGTTCTCTCGCTTATTCTTTTGTTGAAAAAATCTTAAACCCTATCTTTAAAAAAATCAAGTATTTTTTAAAATTTTTTACCAGGTTTCAATTACTGAATTGTCCTCATCGTTGATGGTTGCTGTTCTTACAAGCATTACAATAAATCTTCTTCCGTCACGGCCATTACCAAGGCAGGTCGATAAAGAGACTACATAATCATCCTCTGTCACTTCAACATCAGTATCAAAAGTGGCCTCTTCTCTACGTTTTGTAATCCACTCCATAAAATCCTCATCAGTTGAAAATGTAATCTTGTCATAAAAATCTGTAGAATTAACATTTGTCTCAATCAGGCAAAAAACCTCATATCTGTAATGAGTATATCCGCTCCAGATATCAAAATATTTGTGGTCATCATACCAGCCATCTTTTTCGTAATAATATTTAAGCGTTCCGAACATACTTTTGTTGTACATATTATGCCCATAAATCAGTACATTTTTACTTTCTAACGCCTCAGAGCAACGACAGTCTACAAAGATTGAACCGGAAAGGTTATATGTCAGATCAAAAAGTCTGTGCACATAATAATCATTATTTGTAGTCTGAACAATTGGATAATTTATATAATTATTATTAACCTGTTTTATCCATCCGACCGAATCACTGTTAGAAGCAACAAGACCTGCAAAATCAAGTGCTGAAAGCGTATCTCCGGACGTATTGTTAGTAATATCTATCGAGCCGGAGCCGGAGTTTGTTTCACTCTCACCAGTTTCGTCATCCGAAGAATCATCCGACGCATTTGAATTATCATCATCCACAACTACGAGATTTCCAAAAAATTCATTCTGTATATCTTCGTATGCATCCGTTCCTTCTTTGTATCCAAGATAAGTATCCACCAATTGATACGTTGAGTATCCAAACACAAAAAGCGCTGCAATAATAACTCCGTAACGTATTAACTTAGCAGTTTTTTTATTCATTGGGCGTGGTGTTTTTTTCTTCTTCTCTTCCATAAGATCTCCCTACGTTTGAACTGCTGTTATTATACCATCTTTATTATTTTTTTTAAATGATTATTTTCCCACAAAAACAAGCCCGGTAAATCCTCATAAAAGCTGACTCACCGGGCCTATATCCATTTTTTGCTTTTTAGTTAGCTTTTCCAACAGAACCAAAGAGTTCCATCTTTTCTTTTACTGTTGCTTTAATTGCTTCTGCTCCCGGAGCAAGAAGTTTTCTTGGGTCAAATCCCTTACCTTCAAGATCCTTACCTGCTTCAATATACTTTCTTGTTGCTTCCGCAAATGAAAGCTGGCATTCTGTGTTTACGTTAATCTTTGCAACGCCAAGTGAAATTGCCTTTTTGATCTGATCTGCAGGAATACCTGTACCACCATGTAAAACAAGTGGCATTTCTTTTGTAAGTTCTTTGATTGCTGCAAGAGTTTCAAAGCTAAGACCTTCCCAGTTTGCAGGATACTTACCGTGAATGTTTCCAATTCCTGCGGCAAGCATATCTACGCCAAGATCGGCAATTTTTTTGCACTCGTTTGGATCAGCGCATTCGCCCTTTCCAACAACGCCATCTTCTTCACCGCCAATAGCACCGACTTCACACTCAATTGAGATTCCTTTGCTGTGAGCAAGAGCAATGAGTTCTTTTGACTTTTCAACATTTTCGTCGAAAGGAAGATGTGAACCGTCAAACATGATTGATGAAAAACCTGCTTCTATACACTTCTTACTTCCTTCGTATGTACCATGATCAAGGTGTAATGCAACAGGAACTGTAATATTAAGTTCTTCGATCATTGCCTTTACCATTGCCGCAACAGTCTTAAAGCCTGTCATATACTTGCCTGCGCCTTCTGACACACCAAGGATAACCGGTGAATTAAGCTCCTGTGCTGTAAGAAGCACAGACTTTGTCCACTCCAAATTATTAATGTTAAACTGGCCAACAGCGTACTTACCTGCAGCCGCTTTTTGTAACATTTCAGTTGCTGAAACCAACATGTAAAATACCTCCTAAGTAAACAAATTTACTAACGCGATTATTTTATCAAAACGTTAATACCATGTCAATTTTTTTATATACTTATCTGTTCAATTATTTATATACCTGAACAGTAAGATACCATTTTGAATCTGTTTCACTGTAAACAAAATACCAAGTGAATTCTCCTTCTTCCGTTGTATCGGCAACATAATATCCGGATATAAAATCCACATAAAGATTATACTTTATATCACAAGAAAAGCACTTTTCTCCGTACATTTTGAAATTATCAATGGTAAGTTCTGTCAGATTATATGATTCAATACTCGTTGCAGGATACCAGTATGTCGTTGTAAGTTGCAGCGACTCATATAATTCTGAATCAGGCATTACATACGAAAGTATTCTTCCTGCTTTATTTATGAATGCATATGCATTCTGTTTTGCGATTGGTGTTACATATTCTGTCATTTCAGCAACAAATGTTTCTGAAACCGGCCATCCTGCAATATACGAATTATCTGACACACTGAATGTTAAATCCGTTCCGTCAAGTGTTGCCGTAATTTCAGGTGTTTCCATTAAATCTGAGATTTCATAATTATCTAACAAAACATCATCCGAAAGATAATCAGAAAGAACCGAAAGACTTTCAGGCAACGCCGTGCTTTGAAGATCATCACTTAATATCTCCACCCCGTTAACCGTTACAACCGCTCCCGCTGGTACGGAAATGGTTACATTTACCGAGTCATATATTAGTGATGTGTAATTATCCAGTGAAAGCGTTTTTAATGTCCAGTTTTTAAAGTTAGAACCGGATATCTCATATTTCTTTAAATACGCTTCAGCGCACGCCTCTCCGTCTGCATATACAATATATACAGGATTCTTATCCGTAAACTCCGGACTCTTTAAAAATGTAATCTCTTTTCCCGAAATATATTCATTATATTTTTCGATAAAATCTGACTCATCTTCATATGCACCAATTTTTGTCACTGTTTCTTCCGTCACTATACTTGAAACATCTCCGGTTTCGAATACGGAAATTACTGAATCCATTCCGTAAACCGGCATACTCTTTTCATAATCTCCAATGAAATCCCAAAAGACAAAAAGTATAATCACAACAAGAACAAGGCCCACTGCGGCGTAAACCAAAAGGCCCCTGCCAAATGTGAATCCTTTTTTCTTTTCTTCAGGGTTCTTTGTTTTTTTATATTCTTTTATCTTTTTTTGCTTTTCTTTTGTTTGTTTCTCGCTCTTTTTTGTAACATTAAAAGTTTCTTCGGCTTCAGATTTTTCTTTGTTTAATTCTGCTTCAACTTCGCCAAAAACTTCAAATAAATTTTCTGTATGACTTCCCATTTTCATTATTCCTTTATTCAGCACTTACTAACCAGCATGTCGGACAACGTCTTGGTCCCGTTGGTGAATACGGGCTGTTTACAACCGCACCTTCATAATACATCTGTGTCGAAGTACCTCCGTCCATTGCCGATGCATTTACAGCGCCGTACTCTTTCATGATGTATGCAAGTTCTTCGAAGGTAGCCCCAATACTGTTAGCCTGACGGCCATCGACAACAAGCAAAAGTATTGCTCCGTCCGCTCTTTGACCAATGGCAGTTCTTGGGTTCTTTCCGCCTCCATATACCGAAGTATCAGGAACCACCTGCACTTCATTATCAATTATAAGGAACGGTCCCGTTGTGTATTTGGTATGAAGAGCGTATTTTAAGCCCATATCAAGTGCTTCCTGCCCAGTCATTTTTCCAATCACCAATACTCCGTCTTCAGTAAGTCCCGTTACGTTACATGTTGTACCGGCCGAGCCAAATATCAACTCTCCGTCTTTTATTACAATTCCTTCCGGTAACGCACTGTATGAATATGAACCGGCATCAAAAAATTCTCCGCCGTTTATTCCCGCAATTGCTCCGTCAGCTTCAGCCATTTCCTGAACTGTCATTCCGCTGCCTTCGTAAAATGTTGGAACCGTACCAAGATATACTCTTGTCGGATCTTTTATTATTAACATATATCCGCGGTATGTGGTTCCGGTGATTTCAACAAGTTCAATATCTTCTGTTTCTTCTGTTTCACCGTTTTCGTCTTCTGTATCTCCAATATTTATAAGATCCGGATCGGATACCGTTCCGTCCTCAACCTCGATTATTCCGGTGTTGTTAAGGATTGCATTTACTTCTGCTTCCGAAAGATAAATTCTTGCAACAAAGCCCATGGCCGATGACTCGTTAAGAGCACAAACAAACTGGTTCTTCGCAGCTTCTGACGGCCCATGTATAAGCACATAACATATTCCAAGCACAAGACACAAAAGGAGTGCAACTGTTACTCCAAGTATGGCAAGAACTTTTAAAACAATTTTTCCAACTTTTTTTCCCATAATGACCCTCGTTTTTCTATCTTTGTTTTCCTGCAAACACCCATTTTCTCTGGATATTAAAGCTTAACAGGAATAAGGTTACATCTACAACGAATTTACAAAGCGTTTTCACAAAATCCGTATCCACCTTAAAAAGACTCACAATAAGCGTAAGTAACGCTGTTCCCACTATCAACTGACAAACGCAGAGAATGTAATATCTGACCACTGTCTGTCTGTGTGAGGCGGCCGATTTAAAAACCACCTTGTGATTTATACTGTAATTTACCACAGATGAACATATTCTTGCAATCACATTTGCATACGTTGCCGTTGTAACCGCAACGGTTGCCGTAAAGATTGCAACTTCGGTTTCTGTAATTCTTCCCTTTAAAAGTTTTAACATTATCCAAAAGATTATGTACTCAACCAAAAACGAAACGCCCGAACTCACTGCGAATTTAACAAGTTTTCGCACTATCGGACTATATTTAAAGATTGATGCGTATATCTTTACGGAATCTTTTACCGGATTAAAGTGACTTGTCTGGTTTTCCTCAATATATACGGTTTCTATTGGTACTTCAACCCAAGGCATTTCCTGCTCTTTCATGATGAGTAACATTCTTGTTTCATATTCAAAGCGGTCGCCTTTAAGTTCAATTAATGTCTGCAAATACTGCAAAGGAATTGCTCGAAGTCCGGTTTGCGTATCTGTAATATCCATTCCGCAAAACAGCCTGAACGCTTTTCTTGTTACATTATTTCCAAAAGCGCTTCTTGCAGGAACATTTTCCGAATCAAACGCTCTGCAACCAATTACTATTGTATCTTTTAATTTTACCATTTCGTCTTTGCATGCGGTTATGTCTTTAACCGTATGCTGATTATCCCCATCCACGGTTACAACACCGCATAAATCGGGCCAGGTTTCTGTTACATATTTAAACGCGGTTTTAAGCCCCGCTCCTTTACCGCGGTTTACCTCATGTTTTAAAACCACGCATTCTTCATGCTTTTTTGCTTCTTCAAACGGAGTTACATGTTCACTGTTGCTGCCGTCATTTACAAGCACTATCTTTTTATATCCCGCTTCAATCAACCCGCTTACAACTTTCATAAGCTTTTCATCCGGATTTAGTGAAGGGATGATGATGGCTACATTTTCAATACTTTCCATTTTTCTTTCCTCTGTATAAAACCATTTTATTAATTAATCGGCGGCTATTTCTAGCATATCCCCGTTTATTTCCTTGTGTTTTAAAAGCTTTATCTTTTTATCAACACTTAATCTGTTAAATAAAAACACGTTTTTACAAACCACTGCCGTGCTGCATTCTCCCTGATCTGTCTTAAAGAATACGTAATTCGGGTGATTTGCGTTTGTTCTGTAACTGCCAAAAAAATGATACTTTGGTCTTGGTGGAATTTTACTTTTTTCAAGCACCGGCTTTTTACCGTTTCTTCCACTCGCTTTATATTCCTCTACGGCCTGCAAATACTCGTTTTTAACTTTTTCTTTTGTTTCTTTGTATATCTTTAAATGTTCATTATATGTTTCTTTGGATTCCATAAGAATCTGCTTTTTCCCAAGGAGTTTTGTCACGGTTGCATCAACGTAAAACACACGGTCCGTATATTGCGTGAATTTTATTTTGAAGATTCCCGATACAACCATTACAACAAGAATAAATACTAAGGCCGTTGTACAAAACGCCACCATATATGGGATGGTATATGGTATATTTCTGTTGTTTCTGCCAATTATTTCAGCAACTAAAATCACCGCATATATAATTATTGCTATCACGGCTTTTTTAAAAAATCCGGCAAGGAAATCCTTTGTGGTTGATTTCTTTATTACCTTTGTATCTTCTTCTGAAACCGGGTAAAATTCAATATCTTTTATATCTATTGTTTTTGACATGTTTCTCTCCGTTTTATTTCTGTCTGGCAGTTTTACCCCTAAAATTTGTACTCAAACATTATATACTATACAATCTTGAAATTCTATGTATATTTTATGAATCTTAAAATTTTTCGATTGCCAAAACACTTATATTTACTGAGTATCATGGCTATCGTCAAAAACTTTTTTAAAAAAATATATTGACAATTTTCTCGCGAGGGTTTTATAATACGAGCCACAGATATTTCATCATGATGCATCTGCTTTTGACAGCGGATTCTGTAATTTGTAAAAAAATAAGTATGACATGTACAAATGCGTACGTCTTTCGTTTGAAAGATGTGCGCCTTTTTTATTGTCAGGAAAAGGAGGTTGGAATATGGAAGATTATTCCGGCATGATATTTGGAGTCTGGTTCCTTATCGGAGCAGCGCTTGTATTCTGGATGCAGGCAGGTTTTGCAATGGTTGAGGCGGGTTTTACCCGTGCTAAAAATACCGGCAACATCATAATGAAAAACCTTATGGATTTTTGTATCGGCACCGTAATGTTTATTATTTTAGGCTTTGGCCTTATGTTTGGTGAAGATGCACTCTT
>CAJOOB010000048.1 GCA_905236025.1 uncultured Lachnospiraceae bacterium | reverse complement strand
TTTACGGGAGAAATTGTTAAGGATATTACCAGTGTATGGGCGCTTAATGCTGCGCTTATGTCTTACTTTACCGGAATTAAGCCTGTAATTGTTTTCCACAGCATTTATCCTGTATATATAAGTGCGCTTATTACCTGTGTATACTACCGTCTTGGTAAGGCTTTCTTTAAAGAAAGCACGCTGTATGCGGCAGTATTTACTTTTGCCGTATGGGTTGTAAATATTTTTGGATACAAATCCGTATACACCGCGGAAACGTTTTTAACTGTAAGGCTTTGGCAGGGAAAAGCCGTGGTTGCGGGATTTGGAGTGCCTCTTGTTTTTTATTTGTTTACACAGCTTTATAAAAAGTACTCAAATTTAATGAGTGTTTTTCTTGCTTTTTGTGTATCTCTGGGTATGTGTTTAATGAGTGGTAACGGTATTGTAATTGCGCCGGTTACGATTGGTGTTTTAACGGTAATAACGTTTATTTTTACCGGAAGGGCAAGGGTTTTACTTTGTATTTTATCAGCAGTTCCTTGTGCATATTTATGGATGCTTTACGAAGGATACGTAATATTTGGAATTTAAAAGATTTATATAAAGCTTAAGAAATCAGATAAGGAATAAGATATGGAAGAAGCAAAAGAAGTCGTTATAAAGTGGTTTGATTCATATTACGGCGATAAAACATATATATATCTTGGCGTAATGGCAGCCTTTCTTTTAATTCTTGTGTCAAAGGAAGCGAGAAGAAGGGTTGTTTATCCTGCGCTCATTATATTTTTTTTCATCACAAATCCTTATATTTATAAGATTTTGTTTGAAGATTACAGTACATACTGGCGAATTTTCTGGGCCGTTCCAATGAACATAATTATTGGACTTGCACTTACTTTTTCGCTTACAAGGATAAAAAATAAGTTTCTTGTCCCGCTTCTTGCATTGATTGTGGTGTTTCCCGTAACGCTTGTGGGATTTAATATGTATTCTTCGACACTTTTTTCGGAAAAAGTGAGTGATGAAAAACTTGCTCAAATTACAATTGATATTGGAGAGGAAGTACTTTCACTTGAAGATAATCCGTATTGCCTTGTTGACAGCTACACTTTAAGATGCGAGCTCAGACAGTATGATGCAAGAATCAGGCTTTTGTACGGAAGAGACGGGTATATAAGCCCGCTTAACTGGAATCAGAAATCTGCACAGAGTATAATGAATTCATCGGAACCGGATTTTGAAACGCTTTTAACTGTTTGTACTTCTGAAGGAATTAACGTGCTTATAATAAATCAGGATAAGGAAATTCCTGAGGAATACCTTGTTGAATACGGATATGAATACGTAAAAACGGTTGATGAACTGCTGATATATCACTACGCAGGATAAGTATTTGTTGACCAAAAGGGATACAATTGCTATTATAAAATATATAAATAATATTTAAGTTAATTGGAGGAAAAATGGAAGAGAGAGAGATTGATATCAGGGAAATACTTATAAACTGGTTGGCCGGCTTACCTTTAATGATCGCCTTGTTTCTTTTGGGCGGTATATTATTTGGGGCAGTCGGTTTTATAAAAGATTCCAAGCTTGAAGCAAAAATGATAATTATGGGCGCGTTGCTTTTTGTATTTATATACATGGCCATTACGGGTATTTCATATATTTTCAGTCATGCTGTCAAATTTTGTGATGATTTAAAGTCAATTTACAGTGTGGAAGTTTTGGGAAAAACAGCGCTTCCTTACAAAAAGAAGGACGGAAAGACAAAGAAGAAAATCCTTTCGTTAAAGGATAAGAAGATGAGCCGTCTTGAGAAGGCTGAGTTAATAAAGCTTGTCGGTATTTCCGTTAAAAAGTGTGCCATTAACGCTGATGCAAATAAGATTAAGCTTATTGGCAACGAACTTGATAAAAATGCTGAACTTTTAAGAGATGTTATTAATATCGAATTAAAGACGGTTAATATTTTGGTGGAAATGATTGACGGAGTGCTGTATAAATCAGATTCTTTGGATAAACTTGATAAGGACGATACGGTTGTTATTCTTGTAAAGGTTGGTACAACAACGTACGAAGAAATTCAATCTGAATTAGAGATCTGCAAACGACAGGGAGTGAAGGTTCTTGGCGTTTTGGAATATAACTAAAATTAACCTTTCTTATGTGAACATATTTTGAATTTTTTGTGAAAATACCCCCGGAACGGTTGACAAAACCTTCTTTTGGGGGTATTTTGTGGTTGAAGTGGAAGTTTTAAGGGCATGGAGGCCCGAATTAGCAGATTGGAGGCAAAGTATGGATGGTATTTCTGGAGTATCATACTCAAGCTATTCAAGTACATACAGCCAAATAGCAAGCGGAAGTAAACTGCAGTCAGCATCGGATGGAGCCAGCGAACTTGCAATCGTGGAAGAAGAGAATGTCCAGGTTACGGGATATGAGGTTGGGTCCGATAATATGGCATCGGCGGTTGATGCGTTAAATATTTCGGATACAGCTCTTGGTGCGATAGGTGATTATTTGCAGAGAATAAGAGAATTGGCCGTTGAGGCAAGCAATGATCTTTTATCGGACAGTGACAAGGAAAGTATTCAGGCAGAGATTGACGAGCTCAAGTAGGGTATTACCGATACGGCGTCGCAGACATCATATAATACAATTAATTTGTTGGATGGAAGCACGGAGTCATTAAGCGTGGCAACGGATGCAAACGGAGGCACAGCGACGGTGACAACCGCGAATGCGACATTAGAAGCTCTTGGTATTGCGGATTTTGATGTTACGACTGATTTTAGTCTCGATGACATTGATAATGCAATAGCTGCAGTTAGTGAAGCCAGATCAGAAGGCGGCGCGCAGACAAATGCTTTGGAGTACTCGATTGATTACAACTCTCAGGCAGCGTATTACACTACGGTTGCAAAGAGTAATTTGGAGGATGTGGATATTCCTCAGGCAGTAACAGAGCAGAAGAAGCAGCAGGCACTGATGGCTTATCAGTACATTATGCAAAAGCATAAACAGGAGGCAGACCAGCTTACCGTACAGTCGTTGTATGGAGCGTGATTAGTTAACTGAATACAAAATATGCGTAAAGGCAGGAACAGAGGTTCCTGCCTTTATTGTGCACTTCGGTATTCAATGTGTATTTTTTGTGAAATGTCTTTAAGATGTTGCGACTTAAAATTTTAGTGCTATAATGCAAAGTAACAGAAATTTTTTCTGTTACGAAACACCGCGAATTTACTTCGCAGAGAGAGAATTGTTTAGCAGACATTAAAGGCTACGTCTTTTTTGTGTGCGGAGAGGATGAAAATGAAAACAAAATCTAAGGTTGCATTGGCAATCGTCCTTGTGTGCTTATTTATTATAAGTGCAGGCTCAATCGCACTTGCGATTATCAGTAATGTGAGACTTGAAAATGCTCACGACAAAATTGATTCACAAAAAAATACAATTGAATCACTTGAGACCCATTTAAGGGCTATTTACGGTTACGCCGGAATAAGCTACGATGATGATTATTATTATGACGACATCTATACGGAAGATGTTGCACAGGAAAATGATGTTTTGATTGGCGGAGAATATCTTATTCAGTCAACTGAGCAGATTTCCGATGCATACAAAAGCGGTGATACATCCGGGTTGTCTGAGGAGGATTTAGAGACTCTTAACATGGCAACCGAGGTGTTGGATGAGATTATCACCGACGGTATGTCTAATTATGAAAAGGAAGAGGCTGTTTATGTGTGGATGGTTTCTAACCTTGAATTTGAAGGTGATTCTTTAATCGCCGTTAATTTGACCAGCGATGATGTCGCAACTCCTCACGGCGTTTTAAAGTATAAGCAGGGCGTTTGTGTTGGATTTGCAACTACTTTCAGACTTTTCATGCAGATGATGGATATGGACTGCATGGTTGTGCATGATATTTATTTATGCCATTCATGGGATATGGTTAATTTAGATGACGGCGAATGGTATATTACGGATATTTATATGGATCTTGGTTCTCCTTCTTACAATAATTTCAACATGACTGATGAAATGGCTCTTGAAGGACATGACTGGAATATGGACTTTTTCCCGGAAGCTTGCGGTTATGAGTACACATATGTTTATATGAATCATGAAAATCCCGGAAGCGTTGAAAGTGTTGTTGATTTAATGTATGAACAGTCGCTTTTAAGGACCACTAACACTAAATATTACTCGTTGTCTGATATTGAATTTGACGGCGATGAGACAGATCTTGAGTATTATGTATATGCACTTGCGGCTGAAGCTGCCGATTATGTTAATCTTTATACGGATAATTATGCCGATTGCAGCATGATTACTCTGGATGGAGAAACATATATTAAATACACGGTTGAAGCATATGAATATGATGAACCCGTTGACGTTGATACCGACGACGAGGTTTATCAGGGCTACCTTGATTATTTGAATTCTGTATTTGCTAATTTTGAAGCGAATGCAAGAGGCTAAGCACTATTTTGGAGATGAATTATGAAAATTTTAAATAAATTTAAGGTTTTTGTTTGCGCTTCTTTGATTGCTTCGTGCATGTGTTCTCTGGTTGCGTGCTCTTCTAAAGAAGTGTCAAAAAAAGCGGTTTTGGATGTTGACGGTGCGTCTTTGATTGAGGATATGCAGAGCGCTGCAACAGATTTACCTGATATGGGGCTTGTTTCTTCGTCTACAGATGATGCAGAGGATTTGTTTTCTTCTCTTTGTGATTTGGATTACAGCCTTGTTGACAGCT
The DNA here is from genome assembly GCA_905236025.1 of uncultured Lachnospiraceae bacterium. Lineage (GTDB taxonomy): Bacteria > Bacillota > Clostridia > Lachnospirales > Lachnospiraceae > CAJOOB01. Next base: position 3,897 of record CAJOOB010000048.1, on the reverse strand, counting down.
TTTATTATGCATACTCAACCGACTCAGACAGACCTCAGTACGAGATTGCGGTTGTTATTCTTAAATTCTCCGATGATATGTCTGATTTGGTAAAGGCTCTTAAAGCACACGTATCTAAGAGAGTAACTCTTTTTGAAACTTATGTGCCTGAAGCAGTGGAAACAGCAGAAAATGCAGTGGTTAAAAGCAGTGTGAATGTTGCCTGCTTAATCATGACTGATAATAATTCTTCGGTTGAATCTGTTTTTAGTGCCGCAGTTAATAAGTAGTCGGAGGAAAAATGGTTTTTTCTGATATACCGTTTCTGATATATTTTCTGCCGGTCTTTATGGTTGTGTATTTTATTGTTCCGGCAAAGTTAAAAACTACATGGATACTTTTTGGCTCGCTTGCGTTTTATGCGTTCAGCGGGCCTAAGTACATTGCACTTTTACTAATTTCCTCTGTTATTGATTTCTGTAACGGAAGGTTTATGGAGAAGTTTGATTCTAAGCCGGGGATTCGCAGGATTTTTCTTGTAATTTCCCTCGTGCTTAATTTGGGAATGCTTGCAATTTTTAAATACGGTATGCTCTTTTTGGAGTCTGCAAAATCACTGGTTTTGCTTGCGGGTGCAACACCTGTGGGTATTTTGGCGGATATTCCTTCGATTGTTTTACCGGTGGGAATCAGCTTTTTTACCTTCCAGACAATGAGTTACAGTATTGATGTGTATAACAGAAAAGTTAAGGCTGAACATAATTTTATTGACTACATGGCGTTTGTCTGCCTTTTCCCTCAGTTAATCGCAGGTCCGATTGTAAGATACAAAGATGTAATGGCTGAACTTAATGATAAGGATAGCCTTAAATTTAACTTTTCACGTTACAGTGACGGTATTACTAGGTTTTTAAGAGGCCTCTTTAAAAAGGTTTTAATTGCCAATCAGGTCGGATCTTTGTGGGATTTGGCACTTATGACGGATGTTTCTTCGCGTTCTGTTTTGTTGTCGATTATTGGCGTTTTTGCCTTTTCTTTACAGATTTATTTTGATTTTAGCGGGTATTCCGACATGGCCATTGGGCTTGGGATGATTATGGGCTTTAAGTTTCCGGAAAACTTTGACCATCCGTATGTTTCAAAGTCCGCAACGGAATTTTGGAGAAGGTGGCATATGACGCTTTCTTCGTGGTTTAGAGATTATGTGTATATCCCGCTTGGCGGAAATAAGAAGGGACTTTTAAGGCAGTGTTTTAATATTTTGATTGTTTGGGCGCTTACCGGCTTTTGGCACGGTGCTTCGTGGAATTTCCTTTTGTGGGGCTTATATTATGCGGATCTTCTTATTCTTGAAAAGGTTGTTTTGTTTAAGAAATTTGGTAAAGCCTGGGGTTCTCACATTTATTTTATTGTGATTACGTTCTTTGGCTGGCTTATTTTTGCAATTGATGACTTTAAGGTGCTTGTTTCTTATTTTGGAACGCTTTTTGGAAGGGGCGCGGGAATCTTTGTGATTTCTGATTTTTACACATTAAGAAATTATGCGTTGGTTTTGATTCTTGGAATTATCTGCGCGCTTCCTGTTCGTACCAGATGGAACAAATTGTATAATTTTAACAGGGATACGAAACTTGCGGCAAGATGGATAAGACCTGCGTTTTATCTTATTTGCTTCGTTGTTTGTATTGCGTGCCTTGTTAATGACAGTTATAATCCGTTTTTATATTTCAGGTTTTGATTTTGAGTGATTTTATGAGTGATGATTTTTTAAATACAACTGAAAATGCCGTTAAGGACGGGAATTTTGGAAACAAGGTGATTGCATTATTATCATCTCTTCTTGTTGTGGCTTTGTTAATTGCAAGCTTTGCAATGAAGGATAAGGATTTTTCCGAGTCTGAAAACAGGACGCTTGCTTCTTTTCCGGAGTTTGAATTTTCTGAGCTTGCCGACGGTGAATATTTTTCAAAGGTTACAACTTATTTAAAGGATCAGTTTCCGGGAAGAGACGGATTAATGGCGCTTTATGCGGGCTTTCAGCAGTTTCTTTTAAAAACTGAGATTAATAATATTTATCTTTGTGAGGATGATTATCTTATTGAAAAGGAAAAAAACACGGATAATGCCTATGTGATTAAGAAGCTTTCACGCTTTATTTCTAAGATTAATGAAGATATTAATGTAAGTGTTATGCTTGCTCCGACTTCTCTTACGGTTAATGAAGATAAACTGCCTTTATTTGCAAGCGGCGACGAGGAAGATAATATCGCAGAAATTTATGCGGCTTTGGATGAGCTTTCGAAAGATGTTAATTTAATTGAGCTTTCTAAGATTTTAAAGGATAATAACGGTGTGGAAAATGAATCTTTGGCGGGTGCTTCGGATTCTGTTTCGTCGGAGGTTTTACGACTTTCTTCACAACTTTATTATAAGACTGACCACCACTGGACTTCGTTTGGAGCTTATTATGCGTATGTTTCATATGCAAACAGCCTTGGACTTTCCGTTAATGAAATGAAGGATTACGATATCTCTGTTGTGGGAAGGGATTTTTACGGCAGCTTTTTTACTAAGGTTGGCTTAAAGAATCTTACTTCTTCTGATGTTATTACTGCCTTTTATCCTTTGTCTTATGATGATTTATCGGTTACATATAACGGTAAAACGTCTTATGATAATGAAGGCAATGAGATTTCTTTATTTAATACGGATTATCTTTCTTTACGGGATAAGTATTCTTATTTTCTGAATAACCAGAATACAATTGTTGAGATTGTTAATCCTAACATTACGGACGGCTCTCATCTGGTCCTGGTTAAGGACAGTTACGCTAATTCTCTTATTCCTTTCTTAACGGATTATTATGCTAAGATTACCGTTATTGATACAAGATATATGCTTGGCGCTTCTGATTTTATTAATGCAAATGATGTGACGGATGTGCTTATTTTATTTAATATGGGCACTGTTTATGCGGATCCGGCACTTGATAACCTATTCTAGTTTTGGTTTTGTAAATTCTTTTTTTAAACTGTATTTTTTATAATGCTTGTGGTAAAATTTGCTTTAACAGTTTTATTTAATTTGAGATTAGGAGATGTTATGGGAGAGAAAAACAGCAAGTACATTTACGTTCTTTTTATTAAGGCGCATACGCTTCTTGGCAAGTGTGCAAGAGTGCTTACGGATTGTGATTAGTCACACGTGGCTATTAGCCTTTCTCCAAAGTGCGACGAGCTTAACACGTTTGCAAGACGCAGGTTGTTTACTCCGTTTGATGCGGGTTTTGTTAAGGAAAGCAGAGAAAGTGTTGCATACGGTGAACATGAATATTTTTGCGCCAAGGTTTACCGCGTTCCGGTGTCCTTTGAGAATTATAAGAAGATTAAAAATTATATAGTCGAAAGAGAACTTGATATGGACTATATTTTAAATATATATTCTACGGTGCTTGTTAATACACCTGCCCTTAGTAAATCTCATTTTGACGGCGTTAAGATAAGAAAAGCACTTGATCAGATGCAGTTTGTTGCCGAGGCACTTAATCTTTCGGGGACGGTTAAGTTAAGTAAGCCGGCAAAGGATTATAATGTCAGGGAACTTGATGAACTTTTGGAAAGCTTTGCAATTCCTTACAAAAAGGGAAAGATTTACAGAAGAGAAAAAAATGAGGATTATATACGAATGCCGGGTGTTATTGAAACTGTGGGTGAGTGCATTAACCTTAATTACAGACTGATTTCAAGACTCACCGAGTGATGTATTTTGTTTTTTAAGAAAAGAGACAATTTTATGGATATTCTTATTCAGGTTTTACTTCTTGCAGCCGGTCTTATTATCTGGCTTGGGAATTTTGATTTACCGTTTTTTGTTCAGTTTATTGTTTTGGTTTTGGGATTTGTGCTTTTGGTTAAAGGC
>CAJOOB010000047.1 GCA_905236025.1 uncultured Lachnospiraceae bacterium | reverse complement strand
ATTTCAACCCTGTCTTTTCCAAGACTTGTATTTATAACATCTTTTATAAGCGTATCCAGACGTAATTTCGTGGTATTACCCAAAATATCGGAGTATTTTTTTGGAATCATATCTTCAGAAAGAATTTTTGCTCTTATACCGTCATCGATATCATGGTTAATATAAGCAATCTTATCCGAAAAACGTACAACCTGTCCTTCTAAAGTTTTTGGCGCTGCGTTTGTCTTATGATTAAGTATGCCGTCTCTTACTTCTTTTGTAAGATTAAGTCCCCTTCCACCATTTTCAAGAAGTTCCACCACTCTTACACTTTGTTCGTTATGTTTAAAGTGTAATGTACAGACTGAATCAAGCGCTCTTTCACCGGCATGACCAAACGGTGTATGCCCAAGGTCATGTCCCAAAGCAATTGCTTCAGTTAAATCCTCATTTAAGTTAAGGGCTCTTGAAATACTTCTTGCAATCTGACTTACTTCAAGCGTATGTGTAAGTCTTGTTCTGTAATGGTCGCCTTCGGGTGCAAGAAATACCTGTGTCTTATGCTTTAATCGTCTGAATGCCTTACAGTGGATTATCCTGTCACGGTCTCTTGCATAATCCGTACGCATATCATCTTTTTTTTCTTCCCTGTCTCTTCCAAGACTGTTTGCCGCAAAGGCTGCATAAGGACTTAAAATCTTTTTTTCACGTTCCTCAATCTGCTCTCTTATATTCATGTGCACCTCACATTTTAAAGATTTACCGCAGCTTCAAGTGCCACCTTAATCATTTGTGTAAAGGCAGTCTGTCTTTCCAAAGCGGTTGTAACCTCATTAGAAACAAACGAATCTGAAATTGTAACAAGGCAGGTTGCGTTTTTATTTAATACATTTGCATTGTGGAATAAAGCAAAACTTTCCATCTCGACCGCAAGGCAGCCTTTTTCTTTGTACAATTCCTTTGTATAAGAGGTATCCCCTTCCCTGTAAAATACATCAGAAGAATGAAGAGTACCCGAAATAAGATTAATATCAAGGTCTTTTGCGGCTTTTATAATCACTTCGTTAAGTTTGTCGGAAGATTTAATTGTATCTCCCTTAAAACCGCTTTGAACAAAAGCAAATGATGATTCTGAGTATGCAGAAAGTCCCAAAACAACATCGTAAACCTTAGCTTCTTCACAATATGAGCCGGCACTGCCGATTCTTATGATATTATCAACATCATACTGCTTAAATAACTCATATGAATAAATACCGATTGAAGGCATTCCCATACCGGAACCCATTACGGATACTTTCTTTCCCTTGTGTGTACCTGTGTAACCGTACATATTTCTTACTTCATTAAAGAGTTTTGCATCTTCTAAAAAGTTTTCTGCAATAAATTTTGCTCTGAGCGGGTCCCCGGCCATCAGCACGGTCTTTGCAATTTCTCCCGGATTTGCGCTGTTATGTGGTGTTGACATATGTAATCCTCCCTAAAATATATGTTTTATTCTGTTCTGAGCGCCACAACAGGATCCTTCTTAGCTGCCGACCTTGCAGGCATGAGTCCCGAAATAAGCGTAAGAACAATACTTAATATTACTAATATAACCGCCTGATTAACAGGTAAAGCAGCAATGCCCGAAATACCCGTCAAGGACTTAATAACGGCATTTATCGGAATTGATACAAGATACGTAAAGCCAATACCTATTAAACCTGACAACAGGCCAATAATAAAGGTCTCTGCATTAAACAAGTGACTTACATCCTTCTTTCTGCCGCCGAGTGAGCGAATAACACCAATTTCCTTGATTCTTTCAACCACGGATACATATGTGATGATACCAATCATAACGGTCGAAACAACGAGTGAAATGGATGTAAAGGCAATGAGGCCGTATGAAATAACGTTAACCATTGTATTTATAATGGTTATTATGAGTGACAATACATCCGTGTAATGAACTTCCAATCGGTCCTCTTTTGTTAATGTAACGCCGTTTACAACAATATCTTTATCTTCGTTCCATGCATCAAGATAATCTGTTACAAGGTCTTTATTATCAAAATCAACAGGATATATGGAAATTGTGTTTGGTATTGATTCTCCGCCAAGTTCGCGTAAGCTTAACGTATAATAACTCATGGTTGTATACGCTGAATAATCAATATCTTCCGATGAAGTATAATCAGATATAGCTGATGAGGAGGTTCCTGACGATGAAGCTCCTGACGAATACATACTGAGAAATGCCGCAGTCTGATCCGTACTGCCCACAAATCCAATCAAATCAGAATATGTAACGCCCTGATATGTATATGAATAATCATACGTAATACCGGTATTTACACCCATATATGATGTGGATGTATATGTATCCGTTCCTAAACTCTTTGCGTATTCAACTATTTCGGAATCCTTATTTTTTTCAACAATGTATTCTGCAAGTTCGCTTGTATAATATACACCTGATGTTAAACATCCGTATGAGATTTCTTCCTTTGGCTGTAAAATGCCGACAACGGTAAGAGTCATTGCATCTTCATCATTTTCAATATCCGTTCCGTACGCCGTATATGTAAACGGATTACTTAATTCACCGTTTGACGTAAATATCGCATCGTTTGAATGCCAGACAAATGTCTTACCCAAAAGCTCATCATATGAAAACTGATACTTATATATGCTTTCATCGTAAAGCTCGTCTTCTGCCGCATAATACGCAAGGTTTAAAAACTCATCCTGCGAATAATAGCCAAGTTCGGCAAGCAAAATATCGGACACCTGAGTTTCCGAATCTACAACCAACATGATTTCATTTGCTTCTGTTGCAATTTTTCCACCCAAAACATCATACTGTGAAAGTATGTATTCTTCACTGTCAGGCGCAAGACTGAAACTGTTTGTAAGCATTGAAACATAACTTGTATAATCCGAAAATGCCGTATTTGAAAGAAGGGCCGTATACATTGTATGCAATACGTTGTATGAAACGTTTACTTTGCCGTCTTCCGATTCAAAATCAAGATAAATATTATTTCCAAGATCAAGACCGTAATCAAAAATCATTGCGGAATAATAATCTTCTGGCATTTCTTTAAGATACTCAATGTAATTTTCATCAAGTTCGTTTGTATATACAATTGATTCAAGAGACTCTGCCTCTTTGGCAATACGTTCAAGCAGTGAATTTACATATACACTGTTTGGATTCTTTACAATATCAACTTTCTCTTCGGTAGAGGTCATTTCCATAAATGCGGTTAAATCATATGCCGTATCGGAAATCTGAATAGGGTTACCCGAAAGCATGTCGTCCTGAATTGAAGCAACGTAATTCTTAATACCTGCAGAGATTGCAAGAACCAGCGCAATACCGATAATACCGATTGAGCCCGCAATTCCCACGGTAACTGTTCTACCCTTTTTAGTGATAAGATTTTGCGCAGAAAGTCTGAAAGCCGTAAAGAATGACATTTTAGCCTTGCTGTGAGACTTTTTAACCTTTTTGTTTGTAAGGCCAATCTCCTTTAACTTCTCTAACTTCTCTTCATTTTCCTTTTTTATAAGAGCAAGCTCTTCTTTTTCTTCTTCAACTGAAAACGGCATTGTATCTCCGACAATCTCACCGTCTTTTAAGTTAATGATTCTTGTTGAATACTCATCTGCAAGCTCGGGATTATGCGTAACCATAATAACAAGACGTTCTTTTGCAATCTCTTTGATAAGATCCATAATCTGAACGGAAGTCTCTGTATCCAAAGCACCTGTCGGCTCATCCGCCAAAAGAATCTCAGGATCGTTTACCAAAGCACGGGCGATGGCCACTCTTTGGCACTGACCGCCCGAAAGTTGATTCGGCTTTTTATTAAACTGGCCTTTAAGGCCAACCTTTTCAAGCGCTTCCTTTGCTCTTTTTACTCTTTCCTTTTTTGTTATACCGGAAATTGTAAGGGCAAGCTCAACGTTTCCAAGTACTGTCTGATGAGGGATAAGGTTGTAGCTTTGGAAAACAAAACCGATTCTTTCGTTTCTGTAACGGTCCCAATCCCTGTCCTTATACTTTTTCGTACTGATATCATCTATAAAAAGATCTCCGCCAGTGTACTTATCCAATCCGCCAATAATGTTTAAAAGCGTTGTTTTACCGCAGCCCGAATGACCAAGTATTGAAACAAACTCATTCTTTCTGAAAGCCACTGACACCCCTTTAAGCGCGTGTACTTTATTATCTCCGCTTCCATAAACTTTTGTTATCTTTTCAAGTCTTAACATATAATTCCTCTCTGTCTCTCAATTAAGAGATATCATAAATATGCGGTTTTTCAGTTATTTAGTGTATCAATTCTATCATATAAAAAAAAATTAGTAAATCAGTAAAAAAAGTTGTTGACAGTTTTTATAAAGTTTGTTATAGTATCTCTTGTCGCGAGATTGGCGACAATGCGACAATGCGGGAATGCTGGAATTGGCAGACAGGCATGACTAAGGATCATGTTTCCGTAGGAAGTGAGGGTTCAAGTCCCTTTTCCCGCATGATAACCCTAGAGAAGCAGTTCTCTAGGGTTTTTTACAAGAAGCAGTTGTGGCGGAATTGGCATACGCGTATGATTCAGGTTCATATTCAGGTTACTGAGTGAGGGTTCAAGTCCCTTCAACTGCATTACCGCTCTTTACCGTAATATTCGGTAAAGAGTTTTTTTAATAAAAAATACGGTTGCGGATATCAATTCCGCAACCGTAATTATCTTAGCTTACGATTTTATTTTACCGAAATCTTTGTCATACCGCCCATATATGGCTGTAATGCAACCGGAATGTTCACGCTGCCATCGGCATTAAGATTATTCTCAAGGAAGGCAATGAGCATTCTTGGAGGGGCAACAACAGTGTTATTAAGCGTATGTGCAAAATACTTGCCGTTTTCACCGTTAACTCTGATTTTAAGTCTTCTTGCCTGTGCATCACCCAAATTCGAACAGCTTCCTACTTCAAAATACTTCTTCTGTCTAGGTGACCATGCTTCAACGTCACAGGACTTAACCTTTAAATCTGCCAAATCACCTGAACAGCACTCAAGCGTACGAACAGGGATATCAAGTGTACGGAAGAAATCCACGGTATTCTGCCAAAGCTTGTCATACCATGTTTTACTGTCTTCCGGTTTACAAACAACAATCATTTCCTGCTTTTCAAACTGATGGATTCTATATACACCACGTTCTTCAATACCGTGCGCACCCTTTTCTTTTCTGAAACAAGGTGAGTAGCTTGTCATTGTATAAGGAAGGTCCTTTTCTTCAAGAATCTGGTCCTTAAATTTACCAATCATTGAATGTTCGCTTGTACCAATTAAGAAAAGGTCTTCGCCTTCAATTTTGTACATCATTGCGTCCATTTCAGCAAAGCTCATTACACCCGTAACAACGTCGCTTCTTATCATGAAAGGCGGAATGCAGTATGTAAATCCACGGTTAATCATAAAGTCTCTTGCGTATGAAATAACTGCGGAATGGAGTCTTGCAATATCTCCCATAAGATAATAGAAACCGTTACCTGCAACACGTCTTGCAGAATCCAAATCCAAGCCGTTTAATTTTTCCATAATATCCGTATGGTAAGGAATTTCAAAATCAGGTACCACAGGCTCACCAAACTTCTCTATTTCAACGTTTTCGCTGTCATCTTTACCGATTGGTACCGAAGGATCAATAATGTTTGGAATTACCATCATACGCTTTGTTACTTCTTCGTTGAGTTCCTTTTCGGAAGCCTCTAAAGAAACGAGCTTATCATTAATGGCTGAAACTTCAGCCTTTACAGCCTCTGCTTCATCCTTCTTACCCTGTCCCATAAGGACACCGATCTGCTTTGAAAGCTTATTTCTGTTATTTCTTAAATCATCTGCCTCCTGCTTAACTTCACGGGCTTTTTTATCATATTCGATAACTTCGTCCACCATTGGAAGCTTGAAATCCTGAAATTTATTCTTAATATTTTGTTTTACAACTTCAGGGTTTTCTCTGACAAATTTTAAATCTAACATTTCCTTCTCCGTTCTTTTTTTCTAAAGAATTTTAAGTTTTATAAACTTTTCTTATTTTATACTCAATTACACAAATAATCAATAACTAATCAGATTAAAGATATATATGCTTACACAACATCTGCGGTTTCTTCGCTAACCGCTTCTTTCTTATTCTTTCTTCTGTTTTTAAATCTGATCCCCAGCTTTCTTAAAAAATCGTTGATAAAAGCACCCACAAACAAAATATAAATACAGGCATACAGCCAAAACATTATAATTACAAAAGTTGCCAGACCTCCATAAAGACTGTACGCGCCTTCTGTTTGTGTATATATACCAAACGCCTTTGAAAACAAAGTCCAGCCAAGGGTTGTAAAAATTGCTCCGGGAAACTGCGACCATATTCTTAACTTTTCATTTGGTATAAACGCGTACATAAGCATGAATATCATTGAAGAAACGGTAATTACAAATATATACCTCATGCTCATCAGCAAATCCGTAACCGGGAATAAATGCGGATATTGACTTAATACTCGTCTCACAATATTTTCACCGTATACCAAAAAGACAAACATTATTAAAATGATTATAAGCATTCCAAGAGTATATAAACAGGCAATTCCTCTTACCAGAAAATAATTTCTCTTTTCTCTTATTCCGTACATCCAGTTAACGCCTCTTATAATTGACATCATACCGGTTGCTCCCATCCATATTGCGGCAAGGGCTGAAATTGAAATGGCCGAAAATGACTTTTCATATGCTTCATTCACCACATATTCAGCAAAAGCAGCTGCATTACTCGGAACAATGCTGTTTAAAAACAGAATCAGCTGTTCCTCTGAAAGATGTGTAAAAGGTAATATCGAGCAAAAAAGAATAAGGATTGGAAAAAAGGACATTAAAAAAAAGAAGGTCGCAGAACCGGCGTATACACCGATAATCTTCACGCTAAACTCTTCCCTGAATGCAGAAAATAATGTAAAAGCCTTTTTGGCTTTACCATCCTTTATCTTATCTTCTATTATAATTCTGTCAAAATCTCTTTTCACAACAACCCTCTGATATACGTATTTCTGATTACATAATAGCATTTATGCACACAAATATCAATATTTGTAAAAAATCGAGTAGGCTGACTCCTACTCGATTTCGCACACGAACATTCCGCACTTCGTGCTCCATGTTCTTACGACCGGCAAATGAATTTGTATGCAAGCATCCATTCGCTTGCCGGTCTTGTGCAGCAAAAAAGACGGCCGGATTTCACCGACCGTCCTTGTTATTATAATAATATTATAATCATATTTTACTTATTCAGTGACTTTTTTTCTTTTTACAACAACTGTTGCGCCGATTGCTACAAGTGCAAGTGCAATCATAACTACTGCCATTGATTCATCACCTGTTGCAGTAGCTGTTGTAGTTGTTGCAACTGTTGCAGCTGTTGAGTCTGAAGAATCTGTTGTATCTTCATTTGCGACAGTATAACCTGCAGGAGCACTAATAGTTACATTTTCACCGCCAAGCGATAAATAAAGCGTGTCATCAAAAGAACCATAAGTAGTAGACGATCCATCTATTGTACAAACAAATTCATATGATTCACCTTCACTTGAAATTATATCACTTGTAATTGTGATAGTCTGACCAGATCTTACTACTGTAAGAACTACATCTGCATCTGCCATCTGAAGCGCCCATGCATCCCATGCATCTTCATCTGTGCACGTACCGGTCCAGGTTACACCACCGTCATAAATTGTTCCCCAGCCATAACCATCCGAACGAACCGTTGCATAATTTGTATTGTCTGTTAACTCAACAATATAATTATAATAATGAACAGATCCATCAGCCCCAGGGGTACCTTTATTGTTGAAATTAAAAACAACTTCGAAATCTCCGGTATAAGCTGTTCTGTCATAAGCAGCCGTAGTATTAAAGCCTGAAATTTCACCGTATGTAATTGTAGCGGTTGTAGCTGCGAATGAACTGATCACGGTTGAAATTGCGAGAACGCCAGCAAGAAATGCTGTAAAAACTTTTTTCTTCATAAAATGTAATACCTCCTAAATAGTTTAATTATACGTGTTGGTTGAAATAAGTAAAATACTATATCTACACGTATCCGACAAAATCTATTATAAATAAATATTTTTATTTGTCAATTCAATCTTAATATTTTATTTAAAAACATTTTACAATTCTATACTGTACACATCTATTCAGTAAATATTCTATAAACACAAAAAAAGGCAGAAACGAGTAAAACCATCTCTGCCTTTTATTTTATATTTTATCTATTAAGCAATCTTAGACTTAGCTGTTTCAGCAAGCTTAGCAAAGCCTTCTGAATCATTTACAGCCATCTCTGCAAGCATCTTTCTGTTGATGTTGATGTCTGCAAGCTTTAAGCCGTACATAAACTTGCTGTATGAAAGACCGTTAAGTCTTGCTGCAGCATTAATTCTTGCGATCCAAAGCTGTCTGAACTGACCTTTCTTCTGTCTTCTGCCGGCAAATGCTTCTGCCTGTGCTCTCATTACAGACTGCTTAGCAATTCTGTACTGCTTTGATCTTGCTCCTCTATATCCCTTAGCTAACTTTAATACTCTGTTATGTCTTTTCTTAGCGCCTAATCCGCCTTTAACTCTTGCCATTTTTATTTCCTCCTGAATTCATCCTATAAATATGGTAAAATCTTCTTCATCTGCTTAACATTTGTAGCATCAGCAAGAGTAGACTTTCTAAGATTTCTCTTTCTCTTTGTTGACTTCTTTGTTAAGATGTGGCTCTTGTAAGCCTTCATTCTCTTTAATTTACCTGAACCTGTCTTTGAAAATCTCTTAGCTGCAGATCTGTTAGTCTTAATCTTTGGCATTTCTATTCCTCCTTAGAACAACTTTATTTCTTTGTAAGTGTCATCATAATATTTCTGCCTTCCAACTTTGCAGGTTTTTCAATTACTGCAATATCCGAAAGCATCTGTGCGATATCATCAAGAATGTGCATGCTCTGCTGCATGTGAGCCATTTCTCTACCTCTTCTGAAACGAAGAAGGAATCTGACCTTATCCCCTTTTTCGATGAACTTTCTTGCCTGATTAACCTTTGTATTAACATCATTTTGTTCAATACTTGGTCTAATCCATAACTCTTTGGTTTCTACCTGTCTCTGTTTCTTTTTAGCCTCTTTTTCTTTTCTGGCCTGCTCATATCTGAATTTGCCATAATCAGCAATTCTGCATACAGGTGGCTCAGCTGTCGGAGCTATAAGAATCAAATCCAATTCGCTTTCCTTAGCCTGCTTTAAAGCTTCCTTTATCGGCATAATTCCTAACTGTTCGTTATTTCCACCGATAACACGGACCTCTTTAGCTCTGATTTGTTCGTTGATAATTGACTCGCTAATTGTCGTACACCTCCAAAACTATTACTCGGATAATCTTTATCCGCCACACGCTTTAACACGCAACGCGTATATCGTATGAAAAAAAGTGGATAGCAAGCTATCCACTTTAAACACCGTTAGAATACACAATCTTTTTTGACGCACCGCATCTAAAAAAATGTGATTTAAAAGTATTAACCAAAGTCACGCCTGTGATTTGGTGAGAGCGGATACTCTGCTTTCGTTTTCAACGTTCACAATAATAAAGCATAATGTTTTTTTTGTCAACAGATTTTTTAAATTCTTACAATAAATTTAAGATCTATCTGCTTTTCGGAATACAATCTGTAAGGGGCATGAACGTGTGCTCCCCAGCTGTCATCTCCGCCAACACCCATCTGTGCGGCCATTACCTTCACAAATGTATATGCAGGACGAGGAAGTTCCTCTTTATGATATGCTTCTTCAAGCTGCGTTTCATTATAATGAAGAACAGTTGTTTCAAGAGGAGCATCTGTTGCTTCAAAAGTAATTTCACCTTCAGGACATTTAACGGTAAGCTCACGCACTTCTGTTCTGTTTCCGCAACCCTGAGGAATGATGTAATCTGTTAAATCATCCGTTGCATTCTGCGTAAACACGCCGTATCTTGCGCCGTTATTTCTGTCTCTGTAATTTTCCCAAGGTCCCTTACCGTAATATGTATATTCTTCAGCATCTTTGTTAAATACAAACTGCATACCGAATAACGGAAGTTCAGGAAGGTTTCCTGCGCCCGGATAAGTTGTTTTTACAGCCATGTGGCCATCGGCATAAACACTGTATGTAACAGGAATTACAATTCCCTTTAAATCATTTCCGTGATCTGAGCCATCAGGAGCGTACTCTTTATGCTTAATAACCATCTGCGCATTCTCTGTAACGGGAAGTTCATACAGATATTCAACATCCACATGATCGGCGTATTCTGTTGCCTTACACGAAACAGAGCGAAGCCACTTTTCGGCAAACTGCCACATTCCTGAGTCATTCATGTAACCGCAGCCTCTGTCATTATCCGTTGACGCACGGTAGAAGCAAGGGAGCGCCTTCTTTGCAAGCAGTTCCTTTCCTTCTTTCTTAACGGAAATAAGACCGCCGTAATTCTTTGAGAATAAATATCCAAAGCCTGCGCCGTATACGCCTGTATTGCAGTTTCCGTAAACAACCTTTAACTTTCTGTCAGAGCCAATCATTACTGACTGACCGTAATCTTCCGCTTCTGTGATTGCATTAGCGGATGCATTCTTTCTTGATGCTGCAGTTTCTGTCTGTCTTGTTACAAGCTTTAACTCATCATTCAATGCACCGTCGGAAGTTACTGTATCTTTGCTGTTTACCTTATCAAAAGCGTTGACAAGAACCGTTTCTCCAAACGCCTGCTCAAAGCCTGCATTTTCCCACTTCTCGTCATACTTTAATACTAAAGCGGCCTGTGCAATAATTTCATTTGCCACGCAAATTACGTTACCGGAAGCATCTTTTATTGTATTCCCTTCAATTGAAGCACGTTTTACCAAAATGTACTTTGTTGAAAGCGGAGCCACGTCCAAATCGCAAACCACTTCATCAATCTTCTTACCGTCTGCCAAAAGCCAGGTCTTAAGCATATATCTGTCAGTGCCTGCAAAAAGGTTTCTGTTTCTTACATTAACACCGTTCGCATCCGGGATAAGATTGAAACTCTGATATACAAACTTAAGTTCCATCATCTTAGGAGAATCCTTGCGATTTCCCGGAATAAGTCCGTTTACACAGAAGTTATTGTCATTTGGTCTGTCACCAAAGTCTCCGCCGTATGCAAGCATTTTGCCGTCATATCCGTCAGACTTTTCAAGGCCCTGATCAATATAATCCCAGATAAAGCCACCCTGGTACATTTCGTATTTATCCAACAAATCGGTGTAGTTTTTAACACCACCAATTGAATTGCCCATTGCATGGCTGTATTCGCAGCTCATGTATGGCTTTGGAGGATCATTTTTAAGATATTCTTCAATTGCCCATGGCTTTGCATACATCCTTGTTTCAACGTCTGTTGTATCATAAAAATCTTTATCCGCCCAAACGCCTTCGTAATGAACAATTCTTGAAGGGTCATATTCATGATAGAACTTAGTCATATCATTAATATTCTGACCAACATAACTTTCGTTACCGCAAGACCAGATAATTACGCTTGGATGGTTCTTGTCTCTGTAAACCATTGAATATGCACGGTCTAATGTGATATCATGCCACTCTTTTCTTGAACCCGGAATATTTGTCTCCTTACCGTTTCTTCCTTCCAAAGTCCATGTTCCGTGCGTTTCAAGGTTTGCTTCATCAATAAGATAAATTCCGTATTCATCACAAAGCTCATACCATCTTGTTGCATCCGGATAATGACAGGTACGTACCGCATTTATATTGTGTGACTTCATGAATTTAACATCCCAAAGCATTTCTTCTTCAGTTACGCATCTGCCGTGTTTATGGCTGAATTCGTGACGATTTACACCGTTTAACTCAATTCTCTTTCCGTTAAGAAGCATCACCTTATTCTTAATTTCAAATCTTCTGATACCCACTTTATTCTTAACGGTCTCAACAACCTTACCGTCTTTGACAAGTTCAATTGTAAGGTCATAAAGATGCGGTATTTCAGCACTCCAAAACTCTACATCTTCCAAATCGAAAGCTTTATTGTTTAAATCTTCAATAGAAAGATTTGTTTCGTCAAGTTTAACCTTGCCGCATACAGGGCATGTAAGCATTACATTTGCGCTTACACCGTCCGTATCGCCAACAACCTCTGCATCAAACGTAAGATTTGCACCCTTATAATCATCGGATACATTCGTATGTATAAATAAATCTCTTACATGTGTTTTTGGAATTGCATATAAATATACATCTCTGAAGATTCCATAAAGTCTCCAGTAATCCTGATCTTCAAGCCAGGCACCGGTAGCTCTTGCGTATACTTCAACACCAATTCTGTTTACGCCCTCTTTTACATAATCAGTAATGTCAAAATCAGCAGGTGTAAAGCTGTCCTCGGAATAACCCACAAACTGCTCGTTTACATACAGATAAAAAGCAGTCTGAACACCCTGGAAAGAGATGTATATCTTCTTACCAAGAAGTTCTTTATCTATTACAACATCCTTAACATATCCGCCAACTTCGTTTAACGTTTCTGATACTACAGGAGCATCACCGGCAACAACGCCGTCCCAAGGATACATTGTGTTTGTATACTGAACCAATCCATAACCCTGTAAAGACATTTGACCCGGAACTTTAATATTGTCAAACGACTCAATATCCTGATCAAACTTGTAAAAGTCCTTGTTTCTTGTCTGAGGATTTGTTGAAAATACAAATTTCCATGTTCCGTTTAAAAACTGTCTTAAATCACTATTCCCCACATAATACTTATGATCCGAATGTGCTTTTTCCCTGTTTACTGCAAAGACCTCCGGGTCAGCCAACCAGTTTAATGTTGGAATTTTGGTACTCATAATAATTTCCTTTCGCATTGTGTATTGGTTAAATTATCAGTATATATGCATTTATTGTACTACATAAGGCGATATAACGCAAACTTTATTGTTTGTTAATACGTTATTTTTTTATGCGTATATATGAAGGCGCTTTGAATGTGATATATACGTAAAAAAGATAATGGTATATTTGTTCAAAAAAACGCTTGACAATAAAAAATCCATATTATATAATTGCAAAGCGTGCTGAAAGTGCAAGGCTTTCGGTCGTTGCTGTATCTTAAGGTACTGCAGGGATTATGCGGTATCTACCCTTGTCCCATGGCTAAGTAGCTCAGTTGGCTAGAGCACGCGGTTCATACCCGCGGTGTCGAGAGTTCGAATCTCCCCTTAGCCACTAAAAGCTTCTGACAAAAACGTCAGAAGCTTTTTCTTTTTATCCAAAGCTGTTAAAATCACGTATCAAGAGACTGAATCATAACAGGCTTACCCTTATTCGCAAATAGTAATGCCAAATGATCTATATCTCCGTAAAAGGCATCACAAAAGCTTAGCAAATCATCATCTTCATACTCACCATCCGCAAGTACATGCAAGATTCCTTCTTTTTGGTATCCGGATACCAAATCCATAAATTCTTTTGGTATGTACTTTTCCTTACATGAAAAAGAAAGAAGAACCGTAACACCTTCTTTGCTTCCTTTAAACACCTCAATATTTGCATTAAATTTATTTATAAACTCATCTTTGTCCTTAGAAATTAAGCCGAGACTTACCCTGTATAACAAAACCTTTTTAATACTACCATCCTCTGTTTTTACAAGCGGCTTAAATAAATCCGGATACTCGCTTTTTATAAACAGTTCTTTACCCTTTGCAATTTCCTTACAGACACGGATTTTGTTTTCCCATACACTGTGTAATCCCTTACTTAAAAGCCTGTTTAAAGAAGAAAGGTCTTTACCGGTTACATAATTCTTTGCGTCATTTGATAAAATATTTATATATGCTTCTTTTACTCTTTCATCAGAAATAAGTATTTCATCAGCAAAAACAACGCCCGGGCTCCATAACATCCATGATACGGACTTAAGCATACGTTTATCTTCCAAAGAAACATCAGCAGGTTCAAAATAAGGTACACAAACAAGCCTGTCTGTATGCTTTCTTATCTCAGAAACCATAAAACGTTCATCAGGCAAAGAGCCAAAGCTGTAATTATCAAAAGGAAGTTCAATATATATTGTATCCGGATGTCTCAAAGAAATATCATATTCATCAGGATTTGTAAGCACCACATCACTCGGATACGCCGTATTGTCAACAGCTCTCTCGGTTTTTTGAGAAAAATCACCCACGTAATAATAAGGAAGCGGTATTACATATACATTATCAGAATCATCCGCCTTATGTTTTTTGTACAGTTCTGAAAGCATATGCCAGTTTTTGGCTTTATACGAAAGAAAAACCGTTTCCTTTCTTTCCTTAAATTCCAGTTCCACCGCCTCTTTAAAGCTGTTAACCAAAGCAATTAGTGCGTTAAAATCCGGCTTTTCTTCCGGTGCATCGACCACAAGGCTTATCTTGTAACATTCCTCACAAAATTCCTCAAGTATCTTAACGGATTTTGTTTCCTCTTTAATTGTATTTTCAATAAAGGTTCCCACTTTTATTGCAAGCTCCTGCATATTGGCAATAAACACAGATACCTTTTCAGCAAATGAATTTTCTTTATAGAATTTATCAAGATATGTAACTGTCTCAAGAAGCATATCACAATATTCAGTAAGCTTTTTAAAGAATAAAGACGTTTCTTTATTCTTTTCACGGATAATTTCAGAAACATCCGGTTTAAATTTCTTTAAAGACGCGCCCGTACGTTCAAACAAAACCGTTTCCTGCTTTTCGTAAAACGGATAATCGTGCGTATCCCACGCCCTTACAAATTTCATGTAATTCTTTCCAAAATGATTTTCTAAGACATCATAATACGCACGCGGAACCGGAACCTCTGTATTTTCAAAAGGAATTCTTACCGTTTCTTCTAAATTATACGCAGGAATATGGTAAAAATGCTTATAATTAACCCACCTGGTCATTTCCGTATAATCCGTAGCATCCGTATCCGAATAAGTCTGAAAAACCTTTTCGTTAAGCGCATAAAGCTGTCTTTTCACGTTTTGTCTTCTGTCAATATGAACGTTAAATCGCTTTTCAATTTCATATATGTATTTTTCGTGCTCCTTAACATTTGAACCGTTGGGACTTATGGCAGATGCAACGTCATTTATTTGCATAATGTTTTTCTTAAACTCTTCCCGTTCTTCTAAATCATTTGGAAGCGCATCAAAAACAACAATATCAAGTCCCGTACAGAAAGGAAAGCCATGAAATTTACCAAGTCTTTCTTCATCAAACAAAATAGTTTTTTCATTTACTATACGGAATATATATTGCCACGAATCATCGTCGTTCGTGTAATTAAAGAGACTGTAACAAGAGGGCATCTCTTTAATACCCTCGTTTATAAACTTAAGATAATCTTTTCGCTTCATGGCAATGTCAATATCGTCATCCCACGGAATGATTCCTCCGTGACGTACGGCACCAAGCATGGTTCCGGCATCCGCCCAATATGTTATTCCAAGCTTTTTGCACACTGTATCAAGGTCACTTAAAACCTCTAACTGCGAAGCCCACGCTCTTTTCATAAAACTTGGAACAAAGAAGCCATCTCTTACTTCGTCTTCAAAATATGAACCGTCAAAATGCATATTTATTCCTCTTTTTCTTAAAAAAGGCTGTTTTAATTAAATCCAAATAATTTTCTTGCCACTGTATATCCAAAAACAGAAACGGCCCTTCCGCCTTTACCCGGAAGATTCATTGTGACGCCAAAAGCAGAATGGCGAAGTTTCTTATACAAATCTTCGTTTCTGAATTTAAGATAATCCCATAATGCCCGTTTCTTTTCAAGGCCTTCTTTACTTCCTTCTCTGATTAAGAGAATTGAGCATATACACATCATCATATCAAGATAATGAAGCATGTAATTTCTTAACTTATCAGACTTTATATCGGCAGCAAGGTAACTTTCAATCATTATCTTTGTGACTCTTATCTGCTGATCGATTCTTGATATCATCACCTTTTCATTAACGGACTGGTCGTCTCTTCCCACAAAGTAACGATAAAAAGGTACAGGAAGATAATAAATATCCTTTACAAAAGGTAACGGATTAAATACAAAAATGTTATCAACATAGAATGTATGCTTTGGTAAAGATAAATTGCATGCTCTTAACATTTCAGTCCTGTATATTACTGAATGCATAAGGATATACTGAGTCTTTCCAAACTTTATGTCAGCATCCCATGAAGTCATTTTTTCGACAGGAACCGCCCCTTTATAACTCATGGTCTTTTTGTGCGTTGCGCCCTGTTTTTCATATACAAAATCCGAAAGAAGCATATCAAGGTTCTTTCCTTCGTTTACAAACTCACCAAGAGTTGAAAGAATCTTTTCATACGCTTTTTTATTAACCCAGTCATCGCTGTCAACCACCTTAAAGAAAAGGCCGGTTGCATTTTTTAAGCCTGTATTTACCGCTTCACCGTGACCGCCGTTTTCCTGATGAATTGCTTTTACAATCCCCGGATAATCCGCCATAAATTCATCCGCAATACGCGCGGTATCATCTTTTGTGGAGCCGTCATCAACAATAATAATTTCTACATCATCGCCGCCAACAAGCAAAGAATTGATGCAATTTTTCATGTAAGCAGCCGAATTATAACACGGCACTGCAATACTAAGTAACTTCATTTTTCTCTCTTTCTGCCATACCTTGGCATTACATTATACAAAACATTTATAAGGTTTCCGCAAGTTCCATCGCCTTTAAGACAATTGCATCAATGTTGTAATACTTATATTCTGCAAGTCTTCCAAGAAGAAAAACATTTGGATATTTGGCAATTTCATCTGCATACTGCCTGTAATTTGCGTTATTTTTTTCATTCATAATTGCATAATACGGAATCTGTCCGTCTTTTGCCTCGTATGACATTGGATATTCTCGCATTATGGTTGTTCCCGGTGTATCCTGACCGGTAAGCTTTTTAAATTCTGTTATGCGGGTAAAATCTTCGCTTACAGTATAATTTACAACGGCTCTTGGCTGATATTCCGGCTCATCTATATACTCAAAGTCAAATCTGAGCGTTCTGTAAGGAAGTCTGCCGTATTTTAAGTCAAGAAGTTCATCCGTCGGACCGGTAAAAATAAACTGTCCTTCAAACGGTACATATTCATCTGTGGCCCCATCTAAATCAAGAGTTGCGGCGCCTTCCAGCACGTTCTCCAAAGAAATCCTTGACCAGTTGATTAAAACCTTACCGTCTTTTAACATCATAATATCTTTAACATCTGTATTTAATACGGTTGTGATGGTTTCGTTTTTAAGCATGTTTTCAACAAGTTTTGTGTAACCTTCCAAAGGCATACCCTGATATAAATCCTGAAAATATCTGTTATCGTCTGAGATTAAAACAGGTACCCTTCCGGTAACTGCAGGATCAATTTCCTCAGGCTTTTGTCCCCATTGTTTCATTGTATATTTTAAGAAGATATTTTCATATACAAATTCCGCAATGGCGCAAATCTCGGGATCATCACTCTTTCTAAGTTCAAGGATCGGAACTTTTGTGGCGTAACCGTATTTTTCAATGAGCTTTCCGCGCAATTCCTCAGACTTCTTCTCCCCGTATACCTCACGAAGCGTATTTAAATTAAAAGGTACGGGAAGATATTCATCTCCAACCTTTGCCACAACTTCATGTGAGTAATCATACCACTGTGTAAAGTTTGAAAGATAATCGTGTACTTCCTTTGAATTTGTGTGGAAAATGTGCGGTCCGTATTTATGAATCATTATTCCGTGTTTATCATATTCATCATAACAATTTCCCGCAACGTGTCCACGCTTTTCAATTACCAAAACATTTTCACCTTTGTTAGCCGCACAAATCTGCGCAACCGTGGCACCGGCAAATCCGCTGCCAACAACTATCATATCATAATCTTTAAAATTCATAAGAATCCTTTCTCATACATAAGATATTTATATTTTAAAACTTTTAAAAAGTATTATCAAGCACGATAAGCGCAACCTTAAACCCTGACCTCAAATTTCGGTTTCTTAGGCTTTTCTTTTGGCTTATATTTCTTAGCCCTGTGTATGCCGGTTTTATTGATAAATACGGCTAAAATAAGTATAAATACAGCCATCTCCAAAAGCATTACAATTATGGAAAAAAAGATGTGTTTATCCAAAAACTTTGAAACCGGATTATCCATTGTAAGCACCGTTGTTGCATTCATAAATATGTGAAAAAGAATCGGGGCCAATACAGAACCGTAATATTCATAAACAACGCCCAGAATAATACCGCAAAGCGTTGCATAAATGCCCTGAATTAAGTTCATATGGTATATTCCAAAGAAAATGCCTGAAATATATGCAGAAATCAAAGGATCAAAATCCGTTCTCAAACGGTTATATATAACGCCCCTGAATAAGAGTTCTTCAAAGATTGGACCCACGATTATAAGCGAAAACAAAACAACAACCGGTTCAGAATCCACAACAACATTTTCAAAGGCTCTGTAATTTCCAAGAAGACCGTCAATCGGAAGAATACTTACAAATCTCCCCAAAGCAAGAGAGGTAATTATCCCAAACGGTATCAAAAAAAGGATTCCGCTCAAATTTGGATGAAGTTCCTTCACCACATTATTATCCAAAACCATAAAAATATACGCCATTATGACGCCGCAGCCCGAAGTAATTAAGCTTACGGTAAGCGTATATGAAGTCACCGTTTCATTAACGAGATCCAAAAAATTATACGTAAAAAGCGTATTTACGTTTTCCGCATCAGTACTTTCAAAAATCCCCGTTCTTATTACAAAAAGTGTCACGGCGCACTGTACAATCACGGAAAGAACAAAATACGCAAGAAACGGAATCAGAACATCCGTGATTTTTTTAAATTTTAATCCGACAAAAAAATTCATACAAACAAAGCTCCCATTAATAAGAAACGGAGGAAAAATATTCGTCCAGGCCGTCTGCAATACCGGATACGACCTTGCTTACATACTCACTTGTATTTAACAATTCATCTTCTGTGGGATTGGTTAAAAATCCCACCTCCACAATAATTGACGCGATTGTTGACCAGTTTAATCCCGTATATGAATCACTCTCAATTGCGCCGCGGTTAATTGCTCCTGTCGCATTGCTCAAAGCATTAACCACGCAGTTTGCAAGAAGTTTACTGTTTTCATATGTATATGCGCAATACATGTTATTTGCAGTTATGTAATATGTTGACGTCCCGCTTGCGGATGAATTTTCGGATCCGTCCGCATGAATGCTCAAATTAACGTCCGCACCGCTTTCGTTTGCAAGAATAGCGCGTCCTGCATTACTTATATTAACATCATTTGTTTCCCTTACCATCACAACCTCGTACCCTCTTTCAAGAAGCTCTTCTTTAAGGGCAAGAGAAATATTTAAATTTACAATATATTCGGCAACTCCCGTGGAAACACCGCTTGTACCTGCT
>CAJOOB010000046.1 GCA_905236025.1 uncultured Lachnospiraceae bacterium | reverse complement strand
TCTTCTGAGCAAAAAACGAAATAAGTCTGTCTAAATTGCTTACTTTCTCAATGTTCTCCACAATGATAAGAGTGTCATCCGGTGTAATTGCATCTCCCGCGGAAACGCTTAACATCTTGACAACCCTGTCTTTGTTGAAATCCTCTTCAAAGAGGTATTTTATGAAATCCTGCTCTTTTAAATCAAGCAGTACGTAATTTTTAAAGAAACCTTCGGCAAAGTCTTTTACTACGTAACTTTTGCCAACTCCCTTTGCGCCAACAAGCAATAATGCGTGGCGATCTGCCTTATCTTTCCATGCAGCCAATTCATTTAAAACTTCTCTGTACATTATTTTCGCCTTTTCACTTTTTTGTAATCCAACCGCTGTCATTTTCCCACAAATGACAAAGACAATTTTACACCACCGTTACCATTTTTTCAACCTGCTTTGCCATTCTCTTTTTTTACAAGAAAATGGGGCTTTTAACCGTCTGAAAGAGTAGAAAAAGAGATATTAATACAATGATTTTTCAGTGACATCAGCACCCGCCGGTCCTTAGCGAGCGTTGGACGCGAGTTTAGGACCGCTGCGAGGTGTTGTAAGCGCAAGCGGTCGCTGAAAAAATATTGTATAAATATCTATTCCATTCGGTCCTAAAAAACCTTATAGCTTGAATTACAAAAAATATAGTTCGAAATTATTTTTTTATAGTACCAAATTTCTTTTTTAAGGCTTGAAGTCCTGTTATTAACAACACACCTACTACAAACCAAATCACCGAAAAAGTCTTAAACGTCATCGGGCTTTTCGGCTCCTCAAGGCTTGAGCTTGCAGGTCCCATAATGATTGCATACAATGATGCAGCCATCATACCGATAATAAAATACACAACGCATGCTCTGTGGTTCTTAAGCAGGTACTTTAATACCTTAACCACGGTAAATATTCCAACCAGAATTCCAAGTCCAAGGGCACATAAGCCGCCAAAATATGAAAAATCAAGTTTTAAGAAGTTCTTAATTGCATCAATTACAGCCAGATATACGCCAAATATCAACATTACGGATGATCCGGATATGCCCGGAAGCACCATTGCAGATATTGCAAATGCACCAACAAGGAAGATGTATAACATATTTCCAAAGCTTAACTCACCCCACGCAAGGCTTTCTACACCGCCAAGTGTATGGGTTGATAAGTATGTAATGCCTCCAACAAGTGCCGCACCCAAAAGTATCCATAACGACTGGAGCCATTTTCCTTTTATTGTTTCTTTTTCTTCCATCACTATAAGCGGTATGGATGCAAGGACAAAGCCAAAGAAAAGTGAACTCATTGCATAGATATGGGCCTCAAATACGGACGATATGGCAAACGCCGCAAGTCCCATTCCAACTACCCATCCAAGAAGCAACTTTATCAAAAAACTCCACGATTTCTTTCTTTCTTCTTTGTCTTTTGAAAGGGCCGTTCCAAGGGAGTTTATGAAATCGTCATAAATTCCGATGATAAACGCAATTGTGCCGCCGCTTACTCCGGGAACACTGTCAGCAAGGGCCATCAAAAATCCGCCAATTATTATTGCTATCATCTTTCTCCAATCTTAAAATCCGCACCCTGCGTATGCAGAATGCGGATTCATCTTTCTGCTTATTACACAACATTCGCATTGTATCATAAACAGTAAAAAATTTAAACATTAATTGTTATAAATCGTTATGTAATAGCTATCTTCAATAAAACTGTCCAAAAAACCCTTACCAAACGTTGCCTTGTATGAATAGCTGCCGGTTCCGACTTCTTCGGTCCTGTTGTTTGAATCTTTTTGTTCGAAGCTTAAAACAAGCTCTTCTGCTTCGCTTTCGCTAAGGCCAAGTTCTTCAAATGCGCTCTTTAAAATGCACACCGCTGCAGGATTGCCAAACACTAAACCTGTATCGTCTCCTCCCCCTACCGTAACGTATAACTCCGCAAGTTCACCGGTTTCATCATCATACACAGCCACCACCTGATAACTCATGCCGTGGGAATACTCAAATGTTTCCTCATCATATGTACCATAGAGGTATATTGTGTACTCCACAACCGGCATTACACCGCCATGAAATTTGACATATACATCGCCAATTTCGTTGTAATTCCCGGAATAAAAGGTATTGCCATACATATAATTATCCATTTCATATAAAAAAAGGAATAGGTCATCGTAATCGTCAATATTCGGAAAATCGCTGTCAACCTCATGATATTCTTCTTCGGTATAATTATTTTCGCCATCCGTCAGGATAAATTCCGCATTCTTATAAAGTCTGTTAATACAGCGAATGTATCCATCTTCCTCAATGTAGCTCACCTCTAAGGAATATCCGTATGTATAGTTTTCGTAATATCCATAAATATCGTCTAACATTACGTCTAACTCATCTTCATCGTATCCGTATAAGTTAAGCATATATTCAATGCTTCCAACCTCTTCCGATGTTTCAGCTATAAGTTCGTTCTCATCGGTTTCTTTTACCGTAAGTGCAACGAATTTATCCAATTCATCCGAATAAAACATTGATGCAACGTAATTTCCATCCGAAAACACCGAGTTCATACCTCCAAGGTAATACGAATAACTGTAGGGAAGATCAGAAAATTCGCCAAAATTACTTCTTAAAACGTATTTGTTAAACGCGGCCATCTGCTCCTTAAAAGAAACATTGTAATCATCAGAATAGATTAACTCTTCCAAATCATTTATTGTAATGACCGTATCCGTACTTTTAAGCGAAAACACCTCTTTTGCAAGCACAAATTTCTTCTTTAAAGCCGCAGAGAAGGTAACGGATACTACAATAATGGCAATAGTCACAAATACAATAATTCCGGCAATCACGCCCATTAAAACTTTTGTTTTTTTCTTCATATCGCTACCTCCTGTCAATTCTTCTTATTACAAAATCCACAAGGTACGCGCAAAGCCCTGCAATCACCACAAGTACCACCACAGCGGTTCTTAATTCCATCTCGCGCATTTCACTTTGGGAAACTATCGTAAGCGAAATTATAAAGCCTGCAAGAAACTCAATAATGTATTTAACAAATCTGTACGAGAACACGTGGTCAAGATTTGCAAGCTCTCTTACACTGCTTACAAAAAATGCAATCGCAAACATAAGGACGATAGCCACAAACGTAATTAACTGATACTTTAACCAGTCATTGTCAAGCACGTATAAATACCCGAATTCATTGCCGTAAGAATACCGCACAAAGTTTGTGACATAGAAAAACTCAGGAATTTTCACTACCACACTTATAATCTTATCATCATTTACCAGATACTTTGAACAAAAATCAAGCGTGTCATTTATTAACACAAACGGCGTTAACAAAAGTCCGGCAGAAATAAGCTCTGCGATAAATGCATTATTTACAAAGTTATTCAGAAGTATTGCAAGCGTATACGCAAAAATCGAAGTAAGGTATAACCCAAATAAGAAGATTATTAAGATATACACGTTATTTACGGCCATTTCAAGTAAATATGATGCATTAGCCGCAGCCTTTAAAGTATCTGAAAAACTGTATAAATGTCTTATAAGTATCATTACAATACTAAAAACCATGTAAAACCCGGTTATTGATAACAATCCGGTAAAGTATTTTACAAGGAAACGCTGTCTTTTGGTGATTGGCATTGCCGCCAAAAACTCAATTTCTCTGCCCTTTTTCTCATTTTTATTAAGGTTTGCACTGACAATTAATCCAAGTCCTGCCGATACAACCATAAAAAGTGGTGCAATTTCAGCAACCCCCTGCGTAAAAGTAGACTTGTAGCCTTCGTAAATACCAACAAGGAAATCTGCCGGTGAAATAAACGCTTCAAGCAGGCCAAAAAAGCCGCTAAGGAACATATTTGAAAGAATTAGCGCCAAAATTCCAAACGCAATGGCAAACACAAGCCAGGAGTGCCTTAATTCATATTTAACCAATTGTCCAATTCGCTTCTTCATGACTTATCATCCTTTCTGCTTTATTAAGACACTGAAATGCCCTGATGCTGCAAACAAAAAGCGCCAAAACCAAAGCCACCATCACAGCTATCACAGCCACATAAGGACGTAAAATAGGCAACGAGTCCAAATAATCAGAGTACAGCGCACCATACAAGACCGTATTAATTCCGTCCGTAAGTAATACACTGAATACATAACCGATAGCCGAGGCAATTCCGTCTTTCACAAGCGTGTAAACCGCGCCAAATATAAAAACCACAACCACATATGACACAACCACCGTACACACAGAAAAAAGCACTGTAAGATGCGGCTTTTTGTATGTCTTTATACCCTGTGAAAGCTCAATATTTCTATATTCTCTCGTTCCCCACAACAATGTTGCAACAGCAAGAAGAATAAACATCACTCCAAAAATCGCCGATATCATAAGGAATTTATCCAATTCAATCACAATTCTCTCCAAAAAAATATCCTCGCTATTAAGATTCATGAAAGAATGCAGTGTTAATCCGTCCGGAAGCCCGTTATAAATGTCTTTTAAGAACATCACCTTGTACAAAAGGGATTCCTTTTTAAAGAGTCCGCAAACGTAGAGACATCTTGAAATAACGGAAAGCCCGGTGTGGAACACCACATACGATGCAGCCACAAAGCCGATAGCCGCGTATTCATGAAGTTTTGCTGCAAGAAGTTCAAGCCAGGCAATGGTAAACGAAAGTTTCAAAATACCATTAAGTATGCCAAGCCAGATATAACCGGCATTTGCGTGTGAGCCACAGGTTATTGTAAGTGCGATTCCTTCGGTAACATATACCAAAACGGCTGCAATAAGGGCCTGTAAATAAGCTGAGATATAAAGTTCATTTCTTGTGTATGGCATGGATGCCAAAAAGTTCTTGTATTTATTGTCTTTTAACTGCGACATTGCAATTCCTATAAAAATTGCTGCAGTAAAAAGAGCAATCAGGAAGCCTTCATAAATAATGTATTGTGAAATGGCTGAGTAATATGTTGCTTTTTCATAATCAAATTCGTCTTCCCCATCATCAGGGATTGTCTCACTTACGGGAATATCAACCGAAACACCATCTATTGTTTCGTAGTGATACACCGTGTCTGATGATAAGTAACTCGATTCAAACTCCTCGTAAACAAGGTTATCGGAAAGAAAGATTACAAGAAGCATTATAACCATGGCACATACAATTATCATGCTGTCTCTCAGGCGCCATTTTAATAATTTACATGTTTTCATAACAATCCTTTCTCACCGGATTATTCACCGGAGATATTGGTATATACAAACATTTCTTCAAGTGAAACTTCAATTTCTTCAATGAATGATGCACCGCAAACGGTTAAGGCCGCTTTTTCCTCATCACCAAACTGCTTAAATACCAAAGTATAAATACTTCCGATATTTGAGAATTCAATGAGGCCCGGTATATCAAGGTTTTCGGGCTTTTGTTCAATAACAGCCTGCACCTTAACAACCCTGTTCTTGACAGTATCAATATCATTATTTACTATGATTCTTCCGTTTCGAATAACCGTAATCTCATCACAGATTTTTTCAAGATCATTCAAGTGATGTGATGAAATAAAAACAGTCATGTTTCTTTTTTCAACTTCATCAACCAAAATATCAAAGAATTCCTTCTTCGCCACAGGATCAAGACCGCTTGTCGGCTCATCCAAAATAAGATATTTTGGGAAAGTGGCAAGATTAAGCATATAGGCCACTCTCATACCCTGACCTTTGGATAACTGCTTCATTTTGGCATTAACATCAATATTAAAAATCGCATTTAATTCATTAAATCTCTCCTCAGAGAAATTTGTATACGCAGCCTTAAAAAAAGAAATCATATCTTTCGAAGAGTAATTGTCGAAATACTGATTGGAATCAGCAACGTAACCAATCTGCTCTTTCACAGCGTTGTTTTCAAAGACCGGATGGCCATCGTAAAGGATCTCTCCTCTGTTCAGTCTGTAAATACCTGTAAGACATTTGATAAGAGTGGTTTTTCCGGAACCGTTCTCACCAATGATTCCATGGATGGTACCGTCTTTAACTGTAAATTCAACATTATTAAGTACGGCTTTTGTGCCATATGCTTTACAAGCATTCTTAATCTCAATCATCCCATTAATCCTTTCGTATTTTATATATCTTAACTAAAATTATTTTTTAATCCGGTGTTTCGTCCAATGGTAATTAACATTCGGTGTTTCGTTCGTAAGTAACTTTACTTTTCAGGTGTTTCGTAATAAGAGGCCTGTATGATAAAATCAATTAGGCTTAGTTGGTGTTTCGTTCAACAGTTTTATTTCAATTCTCATTTTTTGATGAAGTATAACCGTCATATATACCTGAAACCAAATCAATTAGCATCTCTTTATTGTAGCCCTGATAGATTAAGTTCATAACGTCCGTTTTCATACCGGCAATTAAGGAATTAATCTTATCCTTGTCCACCTTGACTTCTCCTTCAGAAATATACGTTCCGCGTCCACGCACAGTGTTTATAATGTGTTCACGCTCCAACTCCTGATACGCTTTAGCGACCGTTCCGGGCGTTACCTTTAGCTCTAACGCTAACTTCCTTACGGATGGTATTTCATCCCCGGGTTTCAAGAAGCCTTTCATTAAATTTTCTTTGAGCTGCTCAATGATCTGCTGATATATAGGTTTTGAACTATTCATATCCAGATCAAACATCCGATCACCTCCATCTTTTATCGTATCAGCTGTATCATTTTATGTGATACAGTTGATACAATGATAATACACTCAAAAATAAAACTTGTCAACAGTATTTTTTCGCCTCCGGGGAGCGAGGGGGTAATGCCTAAGTAATGAAAGAAAGCTTTTTTCAGAGCGCTTAAATAATGCGCCTTCAAAAGGCTTTCTTTCATTACTTTTTTCTACGCTTTCTCTCCCCGGGAGGCGAAAGTGTTACCCCTTTTCAGATAATGACTGCATGTACATATCATCACAAGTCATACTGATTATATTTCGTAATACCTAAGTACTTCAACCGATTTAAAGCCCATGCTCTCGTACAATGAAACTGCCGGCAGGTTGTCTGAATCTACGTTTAATATCAGATTTGAAACATGATATGTATCAATCGCGGTATTAAGCGAATAATTTACAAGCATTCGACCAAAACCCATCTCTCTGTACTCTTCGTTTATCAAAACGCTGTGAAGGCAGGCAACATCACCCTCAATCAATACATATGCTTCCCCAATATCTGCCAAGTCTTTCTTTAAGATAAAACGAATGTCATTCAAATCACCGTCTTCTGCCTCTGCAATTACTTTCAAAGAAATTTCCGAAAAATTCACGGGTACTTTTTTATACTCATTTACTGAAAGCTTATAAACGCAGGTATCGTAAAAGTCCGGTTCTTCACCCTCATTAAATTTTGTTATTAATGAAGTATTGTATGCATTCTTTGGATCTGTAGCAAATAAAATATATTCAATCCCCACATCCGTAAGAGCTTCATATATTTCATCCATCAAATTTATTATAATATTCTCTAATTCATCATTAATATCCGATTTGTTTTTATCATCCACACCTTCTGAATTAACTTCTTTCGGCACTCCGGACTTATCGCACGCGCTCTTTTTCTCGGGTGCAGAAATCAAATAAATCTCTGCTTCCGTATCGTTTGGGATATACACTGACAAAGCGCAAAAAAACGTTTCTTTGCTGTCGTCAAAGACAAGATAAAACAAAGGAAACCCCTTGTTAAGCCCTTCGTTTGCATCATCAAAGAAAGGGACATTAACAGACGTTTCCTTTAATATTTCTTTTTTAAGGTTTTCAATACGGCTTAATTCATTAATATCAAGGTTTTCTTTCTTTACTATAACCATAATACTTTTCCTATTAAACACACTTTATCTTTATCTCTTTTAAAAGATTAAGTCCTCTTGATGTGGCCATTTCTACACATGAATCAATTGCGGCCTCGTTTGCAAGCGCCTCAGGGAAATGCGCATCCACGCCAATGATTACGTCATTGCCTGTTTCTTTTGCAATATCAAAAAATTTATCGTTTGGATAGACTGAAGCCGGTCTTTTTGTGTAACCAAGCATGTTAATCTCTAACGGAATGTTTAATCTTAAAGCCGCTTCACAGATTTCTCTGTAACACTTTTCAAGTTCTTCTTCCTTGTTTGGACCCATATAACGAGGTAAATCAGGGTGTGCAAGATACATAAAGTGCCCCGTTGAAAGGCCCTCAATTACATTTTTTGTATACATATGAAGTGCAGCCGGATCTTTGAAATCACCGCCAATATACGTTCCCTTATGCTCGCACGGCACAAAGTGGTTACCCATTATCATGTAATCCAAAGGATAATCTCTTAAAAACTCTGTAAGTGCGTCAAAATACTCAGGGAAATATTCCGCTTCAACACCAAAATAGATGTCAATATCGTCCTTGTATTCTTTTCTTAAGCTTTCCAATGAGGCAAAGTAGCCATCGGTCTCCTCTAACTTTATACGCATACCGGAAACAAAGCCCGGAATCGGGTATGGTGTGTGGTCTGAAAAGCCAAGTATCTTGTAACCACACTCAATTGCCTTTTCAACGTACTCTCTGTCCTCCCCCGTTGCGTGTCCGCAACGATATGTATGTGTATGATAATTTGCATAGATTTGCATTTCCGCCTCCAAATGCCGTAAAACTAATTCTTTTCCATGTAAGCTTTGATTTCTTTAAGCAAAGCTTGCATTTCCAAATCCGTACCGATTGTTATTCTAAGTCTCTTGTCGATAGCCGGAATTGACCAGTGTCTTACGTATATGTTCTTCTCTCTTAAGTACTCAAAAAGTTTTGGAATATCCAAATCATCATGAGTAGCAAAGAGGAAGTTTGTCTTTGAATCAGGGAATGAAAATCCAAGTTTTCTAAGTTCTTCTTTTGTATTTTCTCTGGTTTTTACTATCTTTGAAACTGTTTCTTCAAAATACGCCTTATCTTCTAATGCAGCAACACCCGCCTTTAATGATGTCATGTTTAAGGTGTATGAATTGATTGAATATTTTACGTCGTTCATTGCCTTTATAAGGTCTTTGTTACCCATTGCGTATCCAATACGCATA
>CAJOOB010000045.1 GCA_905236025.1 uncultured Lachnospiraceae bacterium | reverse complement strand
CTTCCACTCCCTCGATTTTTCTGCCGTGGTATATGATGTATGCATTTAATTTTTCCTCAATTACAGGATCAACCGCATTCACCGTAACCGTCAAAGAGTCAATACCAACATCAATAAGTTCTTGTGCTCTTTCATTAAGAAGCAGCCCATTGGTACTCATGCACTTTATTAAATTAGGAAATTTCTCTTTAACAATTTTAAATGTTTTAAGGGCATTATCCGTTGCCAAAGTATCTCCCGGTCCTGCTATTCCGGCAACCTTTATATCCGGGCAGATCTCAAGCGCTTTGCGAAGAATATCTTCACACTCTTCAGGCTTTAAAACTTTTGATGTAACGCCAGGTCGGTTTTCTACATCATTAATCGCCCGGTCACAAAATCTACAGGCAATGTTACACCCGGGACTTACCGGCAAATGTATTCTTCCGGCATTATTTATATGTCCGCCAAAGCAAGGATGTGACTCTTGAAGATTTTTGTATGTATTAGCCATCTGACACCTCTTTCTGTTTATCATTAATTGCATCAATTCACAGCATCTTTTAACGGGAATCATATATGATCGTGAATGTTGCAAACGATACCGGTTGGATTCGAACCAACAACTTCAGCTTTGCAAACCTATGCCATCCCAACGGCTACGGCATCATAATTCCGGACTAAAAAACCGGAGATTTGTATAAACAGGAATTCCTGTCAATTACAAACCTCCGGTCTTTCCGGTCAGTTTAAATATAAGCTATAATCTGATTTTCTCAGTTCTGTCAACCTGAATCACTTTACCGTCCTGAATAGTAAGTACCACGTTTCCGTATTTGATTTCAGAAATCAGTTTATTGATCAGAACATTCAAGTTACTTAATTCATTATCTGACTTTTTAACTTCCATAAAAACACCTCTTATGAATTAAACAAAGGAGTAGACAGATATCTGTCGCCTGAATCAGGAAGAAGCACAACAATATTCTTTCCCTTGTTTTCCGGTCGCTTTGCAAGAATTTCTCCGGCCTTTAAAGCCGCTCCGGATGAAATACCGACAAGAATGCCTTCAGATATGGCAAATGTCTTTCCTTCCGCAAATGCATCTTCGTTTTCAATAGCTAATATCTCATCGTACACATTTGTATCAAGTACATCCGGCACAAAACCGGCACCAATACCCTGAATTTTATGTGCACCCGCTACACCGGTTGACAAAACTGCACTTGTAGCCGGTTCAACCGCCACAACTTTAATATCAGGATTCTGTTCCTTTAAATACTTTCCAACACCTGTAATCGTTCCACCTGTTCCCACACCGGCAACAAATATATCTATTTTTCCATCTGTTTGTTTCCAGATTTCCGGACCGGTTACTTCCTGATGTACTTTAGGGTTTGCCGGATTCACAAACTGACCCAAAATCACAGAACCTTCAATCTCTTTATTAAGTTCCTCTGCTTTTGCAATGGCTCCCTTCATACCCTTAGCTCCCTCTGTAAGGACAAGTTCTGCACCATATGCCTTCAGAAGATTTCTTCTTTCAACGCTCATGGTTTCCGGAAGTGTAAGTATTGCTTTATATCCTTTTGCTGCGGCTACTGCAGCAATACCAATACCGGTGTTGCCACTTGTCGGCTCAATGATTGTGGCACCGGGTTTTAATATCCCCTTAGCTTCAGCATCTTCAATCATTGCAAGAGCGATACGATCCTTTACAGAGCCCGCAGGGTTTAAATATTCAAGTTTTGCAAGTATTGTTGCTTCTGTGATTCCTTTCTTTTTTGAATAGCCATTTAACTGTAACAACGGCGTTCCTCCAATAAGTTCCAATGCACTTTGTTTGATTTCACTCATAAAAAAATCCTCCTTAAAGATTTCACCGCTATAATATTGCGGTTTTTTATTTTGTATGTTCTGTTTTTAGAATGAGTACATAATAACACTTAAGGATAATCTTGAAAATATAATATAACTTATTATTCGCGATAAGCGCTACTTATATCAGATATCTTTATACTGTATGATTTCATTAAGAAACGCCGATGCTATGTCCGATAAAGCGTGGTTCTCTTTAACAATATATCCAATTACCAGCGGATCCTCTTCTTTTAGTTTAATCGCAACAAATCCTTCCTTTAATGAATAACTGTCAATCATGATTCCGGTACCTATAGAATATCCGTTCAGCGCCACCATAAGTTCCGCTGTAGTCGCTCTGTCAGTTGACTTAATCTGCTTCTTGAAATCATAGTCCGAAAGGGCTTCCTCCGACAGATAAAACGTATTTTCGCTGCTTTGATCAAACGAAATACACGGATAGTCTTCCAGATCTTTAAGAGATAATTCAGCTTTATCTGCCAACGGATGTTCATTCCAAAAATAAACATATGTATCCCTTTTCATAACGGGAACGAATTTCAACTGATATTCTTTTAAAAGCTTCATCATAATCTTTTCATTAGAAGATGAGTAAGAGATAATCCCAACCTCACTTTTTAAACTCTTTACATCATTAAGCACCTCGTCCGTTCTGGTCTCATGAAGTGAATAAACA
Organism: uncultured Lachnospiraceae bacterium; assembly: GCA_905236025.1. GTDB lineage: Bacteria > Bacillota > Clostridia > Lachnospirales > Lachnospiraceae > CAJOOB01. The sequence continues at coordinate 8,982 of CAJOOB010000045.1, read as the reverse complement.
TATTCTTTCTCTTTAAATTGTTTAATTGTGTTTACAAATGCGTGTATTGCAAAAACATAATGCTGTAACGATACTGCAAAGCGTTTCTGGCCACTTCTGTTTTTTTGATACTTATCCTCTATAATTTCAAACTGACTGACTGCCTGTTTGGCATAGGCAAGAAATTCTTCACCCTCTTTTGTTAACGAAATACCTCGGTTTGTCCTGTAAAAAAGTGCAATACCAAGTTCATCTTCAATATTGTTTATCGCAAGCGATAAAGCCGGTTGCGTGATAAACAACCGATTTGCCGCCTCTCGCATAGAAGAAGACGTAGCGATTGTAATTACATACTTCAACTGTAAAATGGTCATACAACATACTCCTTTTTACAACATTCATTTATTTGTTTCTCTTTTTTATAAGTTTCTGACTGACTTCTTAAAAAAGCAACAATCTCTTTAACGGATTTCACAATATAATCAATTTCTTCTTCCTTTATACTTTCATCAAAAGAAAGTCTTAATGAACCCCGGGCAAGTTCTTTTGTCCTGCCGATCGCCAATAATACATGGCTCGGATCAGAAGAACCCGATGTACACGCGGATCCGGACGATGCAGAAATCCCCTTATCATCGAGCAGCAATACAAGCGACCTACCGTCAATCCCTTCAAAGCAGAAATTTACGGTTCCCGGAAGTCTTCTTTGCCTGTCCCCGTTTAATTCAGCGTATTCAATTTCTTCAAGTCCCGCAATCAATTTATCTCTGAGCGGTACTAATTTTTTTGTGTATTTATAAAGATTAGCAGATGCATCCTCTAATGCTTTCACCATCCCGATTATTCCCGGACAGTTCTCGGTTCCGGGACGTTTCCCTCTTTCCTGAAGTCCTCCCTGCAAAATACCGGACAGTTCAATTCCTCTTTTTACATATAAAATGCCCACGCCCTTGGGACCATGGAATTTATGTGCGGAAAGTGACAACATATCAATATTGTCTTTCTTTACATCTATTAATATATGACCGGCAGCCTGGACCGCATCTGTATGAAAAAGAACACCCTTTTTTCGACATATCTCCCCGATTTTTGAAATAGGTAAAACTGTTCCTATTTCGTTATTGGCATACATTATCGTCACCAAAGCCGTATCACTTCTTATTGCTTCTTCAACCTGTTTTTCACTAATCAATCCGTTAGAATCCACTTGAAGCAATTCAACATCAAACCCCTCTTTTTCCAGCATTTTTAGTGTATTAAGAACAGCATGATGTTCAAAGTTTGTCGAAATTATATGCTTTTTTCCCTGCTTTTCTCCAATTCTTGCCGCAGAAATGATAGCTTGATTATCCGACTCGGTTCCCCCGGATGTGAAATATATCTCCCTTGCCTCGCAATTTAAAATATACGCAGCTTTCTTTCTTGCGTCTTCAAGAGCATTTCTTGCCTTTTGACCAATTTTATACGGACTTGAAGGATTTCCAAAAACCTCCTTCATAAAGGGAAGCATAACCTCAAGTACGTCTTCACTCAGTTTTGTTGTTGCCGCGTTATCAGCATATATCTCCATACTGTACTCCATTAATTTTCTGTAAATACATATTCACCTACTACCACGGTTGGTAATAGGTGAATTATATCTCTTAACGTTAACTTAATCAATCACAATATTCAGTTTTTAATAAATCTTCAATTGTTTTACTATCAATATAGTCATTGATAACCTTATTTAATCCCTGCCAAAAATCTATAGTCGGACATATGGACCGTCGTTTACATTCCTTGGCTCCGACTTGCAAGCACGATACAGGCGCCAGATTTGATTCAGTGATTCGTAATATGTCACCAACCGTCAACTTATTGGGTTCGACAACAAGTCTGTATCCACCGCCTTTTCCGGGAACACCTTCGAGAATTCCGTTTCTTGTTAATGCCGGCAGTATCTGTTCAATATATTTCAATGATAATCCCTGCCTTTTTGCCACATCTTTCATTGGAACATATCCATCTTGCTGATTACTCGCAACATCAAGTAAAACTCTGAGTGCATATCTTCCTTTGGTAGATATCATCTTTGTACCTCCTGCACTGCATCTTCCGTTTGATATTTATTCCTTTATCAAATCTTTTATCACTTCTCCGGCTATTATCATTCCCACAACCGAAGGAACAAAAGCCACACTTCCGGGAATATCCCTTCGTTCAGTACATTTGTGTTCAGCTCCCGGAGGACAAATACAGTTTGTTCTGCAGCTTATTGACATATCTTCAAGCGGACGTATTGGTTGTTCTTCAGAATATACAACCTTCAATTTTTTTATTCCGCGTTTTTTTAATTCATGCCGCATCACTTTAGCCAAAGGACACATCTTAGTCTTATAAATATCTGAAACTCTAAACGCACTTGCATCCAGTTTATTGCCGGCTCCCATTGCACTTATAATGGGAACTTTTCTTTCTTTGCATTTCATTACAAGTTCAATTTTTGCGGTTACGGTATCAACTGCATCAACAACGTAATCATATTCATCAAAAGAAAATTCATTCGCATTTTCCGGCAGAAAGAAGCACTTATACTCCGAAACTTTTGTATCAGGATTAATTTCCAGTATGCGTTCTTTCATCACATCAACTTTATATTTTCCCACTGTTTTTCTTGTTGCGATAATCTGCCTGTTAATATTTGTCAAGCAAACTTTATCATCGTCTATAAGATCCAAATGACCAACGCCACTTCTTACAAGCGCTTCACAAACATAACCCCCAACTCCGCCAATTCCAAATACTGCCACCCTGGATTTACCCAACTTTTCCATTGCATCTTTGCCAAGCAGCAATTGAGTTCTTGAAAATTGGTTCAACATGCTACGTCACCTCATTCACCTAGTTTTCAGGTAGGTTTTTTATAAAAAACAACGTAGTAATTATATACAAAAGTTTGGTTCCAGTAAATAGAATTTTCTTATATATAGTACATATCCTGATGTAAAATTCTTGCCAGAAATTTTTTTGTACGTTCTTCTTTAGGTTTGTAAAAAACTTCATCCGGAGAACCTTCTTCAACCACAACACCCCCATCCATAAACACAACCTTATCCGCCACATCCTGAGCAAATGACATTTCATGGGTTACTATTATCATTGTGATACCTTTTTTTGCCACTTTTTTAATAACAGCCAACGTTTCTCCAACAAGCTCAGGGTCAAGCGCAGATGTTGGTTCATCAAACAATATAACTTTCGGATTAAGTGCTACTGCTCTTGCAATTCCCACTCTCTGCTGTTGCCCGCCGGATAATTGACTTGGAAAAAAATCGGCCTTATCCTTCAATCCAACCCAATCAAGTGTATCAAGCGCTATTTTTCTGGCTTCTTCTTTACTCTTTTTCTGTACAGCGGTTAATCCTTCCATAACATTTTGTAAAGCTGTTTTATTATTAAATAATCCATAATTTTGAAAAACAAAGGCACTGTTTCTTCTGATTTCAAGGATCTGTTTTTTTCTTGCCTTTTTTAAATCTATTTCTTTCCCTTCAAAATTCAGCTTTCCGGAATCCGCTCTTTCCAAAAAATTAATACATCTGAGAAATGTTGTTTTTCCTGATCCACTTGGTCCGAGCAATACTACAACCTCTCCGTCATTTACCTTCAGAGATACATCATGCAATACCTCATTATTTCCAAACTTCTTTTTTACATTTCTTAATTCTATCATCTCTTACCTCTTTATATCGGTTTTTTTCGATATTTATCAGAATAATGTTCTACCAGATGTCCCAGATTTTCAATTGCAATACCAATAATCCAGTACATTAATGCAGCGGCCAAATATCCTTCGAGATAGCTGTATGTTTCCTGACACGGGTAAAGAGACGCCACCATGATCTCCATTATTCCTATTGTTGATACAAGATTTGTTGACTTTAGCATCCCTATAAGAAGATTAAGAAGGCCGGGACTGATAACCGGTAACATCTGCGGAAAAATAATTCTCCTGAATGTTTGAAATTTTGTTAATCCTATTGTATAGCCGGCCTCAAACTGTACTTTATCCACGCTTCTGAATCCGCCACGTGTAATCTCGCTCATACTGCAAGTATTAGACGCTATAAGAGCAACATAGGCAATAACAATCTGATCTATTTCATTTATTTTCTTGCTAATATGAAAAAAATTTGCAAAATCTGTATAACAGGTTAAAAAAACAAGATTATAAAGCACCAAGGCAACCATTATCGGAATGCCCATGTATACGGTGACAAATGCCGAAAAAAACTTCGACAGGAAAGGAACTTTATAAAATCTTATCGCACCAATTAAAATTCCCAAAACAAAACTTACCGTAAATGTTACAAACAATATTTTAAGTGTGACCGGAGTATACAACAACGCCTGTTTAAATGAAGTGACAAAATAACTGTAATTAAATTCCACCTTATCACCTTCTTTCCGTGTTGAGTTTTTTCTCTAAAAGGCAGAACAAACCCTTTAATATCAAACTTATAATAATGTATATGATCGCAACCACAACAAAGCCTTCTATCGTATGTCCGCTTGCCTGTCCAAGAGTCTTTGCTCTTGCCATCATCTCTAATACGCCAAGAGTAAAAGCTATTGATGTATTATGAAACACACCAATTAAATCGACACCATAATGCGGAATCGCAACGTGTATGGCCTGAGGCAAAACTATTCTGAACAATGTTTGTAACCTTGTCATTCCTACCGTCAAGCCGGCCTCGGTCTGAACAACCGGAACCGCTAATATTGATGACCTGAAAATTTCACCAAGAAACGCCGTTTCATTTAATATAAACGCAATTGAAACGAAAATAATTGAATCGAGTCTGTTCAGATTAATTCCAAACAGACTCATAAACAGATTTCCGAATACAATTGGTATTCCGTAATAAGCTATACACATCTGAACAAGCAATGGAGTTCCTCTCATATAAGAAATAAACACCACCAAAATCTGTTCAATTACCGGAATTTTTTTCAAACGAAGAATAGCTAGACCAATCGCCAGTATCGTTCCAAAAAGCATCGACCAAAAAACCATTTTTAAATTAACAACCAGATAAGGTAATATCTGTCCGATTCTTTCCAAGAACCTTTCACTACTGAAATATGAACCCATATTTATTCGCCTTCCGTTACATCGTATCCAACCCATTTGATAGCAAGCTCACTTAAAGTTCCATTTTCCTTTAACGTCTTTAATGCGCCGTCAATAGCTTCTTTCAATTCATCATTTCCCTGCTTGTATAAGTAATAAGTCTGAGAATTATTAATAGGATCTCCGACTGCTTTTATCCAATCAGTTCCATCGTCACTGTAATTTTCATTATACTTTGCCAAATCACTCTTTTTAAGTACAGTTGCTCTGTCCACACCGTTCTTTAATGCTGCTACAGCTTCTTCGTCTGTGGAACTGTCTGAATTTACAATCACAACTTCCTGCCCCGGATGAGCTTCGTTCCAGTTCTTAAGAATCTGAGTCGTTGCCGATGTTGCCCCACCGGCTCTTATTCTTTCACCGGCCAAATCCTCAAGACTGGTTGCATCATCATCAACAAGTACAGAAAGATATGTTATATATGAAGTATAACTTTCCGATGAAAACAAATACTTTTCGGCTCTTTCTTCTGTATATTCATACTGATGAGCAGCAATATCAATCTTTCCGGAATCCAGTGATAACAAAATCTGGTCAAATGACATACTCTGATACTCAAATTCATATTGAGGAAGCAATTCATCAATCGCAGCCAACACATCGTACTCATATCCAACCGCTGCTCCGCTTTCGTCAATGTAGCAATACGGATTATATGCATTTCCGGAGCCTATGACAATCTTTGTCACGCCGTTTGACTCTTCCTTACTTCCGCAACCGGTAAATAATGCCGATACCATACTTGTCGCCATAATCAATGACACAATTTTTCTTCTGAACAAAATCTTTTTTTCATCTTTTTTCTCCTTTCAAAAAAAACAGAGGTAAACCATTATCAGCTTACCTCCGGTTTTCCAGTCAGTATTTGTTAATAACCAGTTTTTCTGTTAACAGAAAGTTATCACAAAAGACCTTTAAATACAATTATTCAATTTTTATTACGGGTACTAAATTTCGTTTATATCAGTTTGCTATTCCAATACCTTATCTTTATATTTACTCAGTTCATCAATGTACTTGACAGCAATCTCACTTAACACAGATGATTCTCTCATGATATAACCTATTGTCATTTTTTCATCTGTATCAAGTTTAACCGCACAATAATCCGTTCCGTTTAATTCCTCGCAAATAATTCCCGAACAGAGCGTATATCCGTTAATCCCAACCATCAGATTGAGAAGTGTGGCTCTGTCATTTGCTCTCACCATCTGCTTGTAATTGTATGTACTTAAAACTTCCTCCGCAAAGTAAAAAGAATTATAATCCCCCTGCGCAAAAGCAAGACACGGGTAATCATCCAAATCTGACATTTTGATAAGTTTCCTTTTTGAAAGCGGGTTGTTTTTACTCATATATACATATATATTACAATCAAAAAGAGGAACAAATTTAAGATTTGCATCGTTAAATATTTTGCCCAGCACAGGTCTGTTATACTCATTAAGATACAGTACTCCGACTTCACTTTTTTGATTTTTTACATTCTCAATAACTTCATGTGTTTTAGTCTCATGAATCTCGAATTCATATTTATCCATACCATACTGTTTTATTACTTCAACAAAAGCGTTGACCGCAAACGTATAATGTTGCATAGAAACATGAAAACTTCTCTTAACGGCATTCTGTGATATATATTTCGCGTCAAGGATATCATATTGTTCTATAACGGATTTTGCATATCCCAAAAATTCACTTCCTTTTACAGTAAGTGAGATACCGCTTTTTGATCTTAAGAAAATGTCAAACCCCAATTCCTCCTCAAGCGATTTTAACGACGAAGTCAAACTGGGCTGCGAAATAAATAATACTCTCGCAGCCTCGTTTATTGAATTTACCCTTGAAAGGGCAATAACATATTTTAATTGATTTAAAGTCATTTTCCGCTACCTTCTTGTGTGATCCGATATTAATACAGTTCTTTCTATATCCTATTTACAAATTTACAACTTGTCAATAGCCAATCAGTCGTATATATATTACCGGATCAACATTTAAAGGCCGTTACTTTTCTGTCCCTAATATTCAAATATTGGAGTAATTTCTTTATTAGCTCTGTCAGCATAATATGTAAGTAAGGAGCTTGCATTTCCGGCTGTTCCAACATAAAGCCCGATATGCGCTTCGACATCCCATGGTTTAAGTCGCGTCCACGCATCATACCACCTTTTACCGTCAGCGTCTTTATATGCATCATTTAACAATTTATCCGCAATTTCATCTGCTATATTTCGATATTTGGCATCATTTAACAGCTTTTCGGCTTCAACAAAATGCAATAACACACCGGAAGTTCCGCAGCAGATACAATTATTCCAATATCCCGAAGAACGTTTATAAGTCACCCCCGCTTCAACGAGTGCTTCAGTCAAACGTTTATAATAATCAAGATATTTTTGATCTTTAGTAGCCTTATATAATTCCCTTACGGCAATACCATCACCGACCGGACCATGGCAGAATCCAAGATAAAAAACATCATATTGATTTTTTTCTTCTTTAAAATAAAGATACGGAACAATTGAAGCATTCTCAGTATTATTGGCTATTGACGCAAGGAAATTAAAGCCCTGCTTTGCATATTCCAAATATTTTTCATCTCCACTTGCTTCATAATATTTTGTCAGAAGATATACAATTCCGGCCGTACCATGGGCAAAATTCGGTACGATTCCTCCTTTAGGAAGATCCTCAAAATACTCACTTGGATCAAACAGATTAAAATAAAGCGTATCCTGTGAATCGGATTTCTTAAGGTAAATAATCGAGTCAAGCGCTTCTTTTGCATAATCCAGATAATGGCTGTCATGAAATTTTTCGGCTATATATATCCAATAAGCTATTACCCCTCCATCTCCCATATAATCATACCACCCATTCCAATGTATACCATTCTCCCCCTTAACGCTATGTATATATGTGTCCTCAGCAATCTTTTTTGCAAAATCTGCATATCTCTCATCGCCGGTTTTATCAAAAAGATAAAGAGCGAAAATCCCATATCCGGAAATGCCGCTATGAATTCCCGGATTAACAATTTCTTTCTCTTTATAGATATTTATTACATACCCGGCTGCCTCTTTAGCCTCATTAAGATATTTTTCATCCCCTGTAACCTCATACAACTGAAGGAAAAAGAATCCCACTCCCGAAGCACCTGCATAAAGTGATGCTTCATCTAAAAAAGCACTTTCTGCCGCATCGTTTTTTTTGTTTTTTGAATCGCTTATCCTCCATCGTTTTCCAAACTCATCACTTATTTCATATTTTTTTATCCACTTTGCAGCATCAACTGCTGCTTGTAAATAATCCTCTGTCACGCTTTTCCTAAAAACATCAATTATCTTAATCGCCATATGATCTCCTTTTCTTTTTTTGCCAGTCAGCATTTTTGAATAAGTCAATCTTAACATAAAGCTACTTAAGGGGATAATCTCAATTATTTTTAATATATTATAGATTTTTACTATAGCCCATTCTTTGGCTGTTACATGTTTGATAACTATAATTGCTATTACAAAAGAAATGATTTCGGCTATAAGGTATCCAAGCCAAATGCCGTTAAAACCTATCAGACTTTCAACTGCAAATACCACAGACTTCCTGACTAAAAAGCGGATCAAGAAGATCACTGTCTTCGCCAACCACTTCACAGTGGAATTAAAGTCCTGGATCACAATCGAAATCGAAGCATAAAAAGGCTCCTTGCCACTGAACCTAATCAATAGCGAGGGGCCTTGGTCTGCTTACTCTTCTTTTGTAAGAACTTTTCTCTGCCAGCTTCTTTTTCCACACTCCGGGCATTTCATATACCTTGTCCG
>CAJOOB010000044.1 GCA_905236025.1 uncultured Lachnospiraceae bacterium | reverse complement strand
CGAAGCAACTCTTTATAAGGGCGCTTCAATGATCCTTGTTCCAAAGTGCGAAGATGATACGGAACTTATTAATGAAGCCAAGGAAAAACTTGCTGCACTTGAGTTTGGTAAATTTACCGTAACTACGGCACAAAAGCATGATAAGATGATTGCTTTTACCTCTCAACTTGCGCATGTTGTTTCGAATGCTTATATAAAAAGCCCGACAGCTAAAGAACATGACGGTTTTTCGGGCGGAAGTTACAGGGATATGACAAGGGTTGCATACTTAAACGAAGGTATGTGGACGGAGTTATTCTTTGAAAACGAAGATAATCTTGTTTATGAGATTGACAATCTCATAAATGAGCTTTCTAAATACAGAGATGCACTTAAAAATAACGACAGGTCGCTTTTGACAAAGTTACTTTTGGACGGAAAAAAATGCAAAGTGGAAGTTGACGGTTAGGAGGTTTTATGCAGGCTATCAGTGAAGAAAACTTAAAAGAGATTGATTCTCTTACAAAAGAAATTGAGGAAGTTTCTGCAAAGAAACAGGATTTGTTTGTCGAACTCGGTAAGGTTACATATGATAAAAGCATTACAGACAAACAGAAGGTTGTTTCCGAACTTGAGAGAAAACTTGAAGACATTGATTCTCTTGTAAAGAAGAATGAAGATAAGATTCTTTTGCTACGAGGCTACAAAAAATGTTCGTGCTGCGGAAACGAAGAAGCAATTGATGTTAGATACTGCGGTTCTTGTGGTGAAAAATTTGAAGACATTACGGAAGCTTTAGATGAGTGCAAGGTTTGCGGTACAAAAATTGTGTTTGGAAACAAATTCTGCCTTGTTTGCGGTAATGCACTCGGCTTTGTAAGTGTTCCTGATAAAAAATGTCCGAACTGCGGTAAAATTCTAAGACCGAATGTTAAGTTTTGTACTGAGTGCGGAAGCGCTATTTAATTATAACGGATTGAATATTTTTACTCTTTGTGGTATGATTTTTGTGCTGTTATTTTGTGCTTTGGCAAAATTTGGCATGAATTAAGGCGGCAGGATATGGGAAATACGAGAAATGAGAAACGAAGAAAAAGAATAGAACGAATCAAGAAGCTTGTCAGAACATACAGAATCACCAAACGTGTGATTGAACTCAGTTTCAGAAGAAGAAGTGTTAAAGTTGCTTTTTCTATGATTCTTACCGTTATCATATTTGTGGCGGTTGCTTTAAATGTCGGACCGGTTATCATAAAATCCAACGTTAATTCAAACAGTGTATATGCGCACGAATCCGAGAAAGAAAGCGTTGCATTTGATAAGGTATCCGGTGAAACCGATTTTACGGATGAAAACACTGAAACAGAAACCGATGTAACAACGGATGTTTTGGCGGAGGTTGAATATAATCCTACAATGCTTCCAAATCAGGTAACTACCAAGGCTGCGGTTATTACATACAGTGATGTTACTCACAGAATATGGTCGGCGGCAGAACAGGCGGTTATTGATAAATATGCGGGAACGGGTGTCGGTAAAACGATTTATTTAACGTTTGACGACGGACCAAGCGAAAACACTGCTTCAATACTTGAGACGCTTGATTATTACGGCGTAAAAGCAACGTTTTTCTGTGTGGGAAGAGAAGACGAATTCTCGGCAAGTATGTACAGAGCAATTATTGACGGCGGACATACTCTTGGCTTACATTCGTATTCGCATGATTATTCGATTGTTTATGCAAGTCTTGATTCTTTTATAGATGATTTGCAAAAACTTGGTAAGGTTATTTACAACGCAACGGGTATCTGGCCAAAATTTTACAGATTTCCGGGCGGAAGTTCAAATTCCAAGACTGATGATATTTATCAGTATATAAATTATCTTAATGAAAACGGATATATTTATTATGATTGGAATTCATCTTCAGAAGATGCTACAGGAGCAACTCTTACCACAATAGATATTGTTAATAACGTTATGAAAAATGCCGGTGGTTCGATTACCGTTGCACTTTTACATGACGCTAAAGCAAAGACGGTTACGGCGCAAGCCCTGCCTTTGTTAATAGAAACATTATTAAATGCTGGTTATAATATACAACCTATTACAGATGACTCACCGCTTGTACAACACAGAACAGCGGAATAAAAGACTTAATGGAGGAAAATATGAGTTTTTTAAAGGATTTCAAAGACGATTTATCACAGGCGGTAAAGGAAGTGGATGCTGAAGAAAAGGCTGCTGCGGGTACTGATGGTTTTGAAATGGTTGATACTCTTGATGAGCCGCTTGCAGACGAAACTGTAAACGAACTTGATCTTGATTCCATTTCCGATTTGGCAGATGAGCAGGCTAAGGATGAAGCAATTGATGATGATTTTGTTGCTGATGAAATAGACGAAGCAGCCATTGAAGCGGTAGATGAAATTGTTGAAGAAATGGCTGAAGAAACAGTTGATACAGTAGAAGAAATACCTGAACCTGTTATGGAAGATACATTTGCAGAGGAAGAGGTTTCGAATGTGCGAAAGGCTTCTGATGAAATTACAGAAATCACAGCAGGAACAAAGTTAACAGGTAATATTGAATCAGAAGGTTCAATCAATGTTATCGGTGTTGTAACAGGTGATGTAACCTGCCTTGGCAAACTTACCGTTATTGGTAAAATTACAGGTAAGTCAAAGGCTGCAGAAGTATTTGCAAACGGCGCGAAAGTTGATGGTGATGTTGAATCGGACGGCAGCGTTAAAATTGGTAACGGAACCGTTATTGTAGGTAATATTAAAGCTACATCCGCTGTTATCGGCGGTGCGGTAAAGGGTGATATTGATGTTGACGGTCCGGTTATTGTAGATGCAACAGCCGTTATTAAAGGTAATATCAAGTCACGTTCCGTACAGATTAACAACGGTGCCGTTATTGACGGTTTCTGTTCACAGGCATATGCAGATATTGATTACACTGCATTGTTTGATTCTACTTTCGGAAAATAATTATTTAGAATAAATAGATATGAGGTGCTTTTGCATCTCATATTCTGATATATGTAAGAATGGAGCGCCTTTATGGAAAATATTAAAAGAGTCTTGCTTAAATTAAGCGGAGAAGCCCTTGCCGGAAAGAAGAAAACCGGTTTCGACGATGAGGTAATTGTATCTGTCGCAAAACAGGTTAAGAAACTTGTCGATGACGGAACCCAGGTTGGTATTGTTATTGGCGGAGGTAATTTCTGGCGAGGAAGATCTAACGACAGTATTGATCGTACAAAAGCAGATTCAATCGGTATGCTTGCAACTGTCATGAACTGTATTTACGTTTCCGAGATATTCAGAAATGAAGGTATGATGACAAATGTTCTTACTCCTTTTGAAGTTGGCAGTTTTACAAAATTGTTTTCAAAAGACAGAGCAAATAAATACTTTGCAAAGAAAATGGTTGTATTTTTTGCGGGAGGTATCGGACATCCATGCTTTTCAACGGATATGGCCACAGTATTAAGAGCCATTGAAATTGATGCGGACATCATTCTTTCTGCGAAATCTGTTGACGGTGTGTATGACAGTGATCCTGCCAAGAATCCAAACGCTAAGAAATTTGATACAATCCCAATGCAGGAAGTTGTTGATAAAAAACTTGGTGTTATTGACCTTGCAGCGTCAGTCCTTGCGCTCGAAAATAAAATGCCAATGAAAATTTTTGGCTTAAACGAGGAAAATGGTATTGTAAAAGCGGTTGAAGGTAAGAATTCCGGTACTGTTATTACGGTAGATTAATTTAATTTTGAATTAGGAGACAAAAATGAACGAAAATTTAAAGCCTTATAATGAAAAGATGATAAAGACACTCGAAAACCTTGAAGCTGATTATGCAACAATCAGAGCGGGAAGAGCAAATCCTCATATTTTGGATAAGCTTAAGGTTGATTATTACGGAACACCTACACCTTTCCAACAGGTTGCAAACGTTTCTGTTCCTGAAGCAAGAATGATTCAGATTCAGCCTTGGGAAGCAAGCCTTATTAAAGAGATTGAAAAGGCAATTATCAACTCTGATTTGGGACTTACTCCAACTAACGACGGTAAGGTTGTTAGAATTGTTTTCCCTGAACTTACAGAGGATAGAAGAAAAGAAATATCCAAGGATATTAAGAAAAAAGCCGAAAATGCAAAGGTTGCCGTAAGAAATATCAGACGTGATGCTAACGATGCAATCAAGAAGCTTAATAAGGGCGGCGAGATTTCAGATGATGAGCTTAAAGGCCTTGAAGACGAAATCCAGAAACTTACTGATAAGTTTGTTGCTGATATTGATAAGGTTACAGATGCAAAGACTACGGAAATTATGACCATATAATTTTAATTGATTTTATTTAAAGCCGTGACCTTACTCACGGCTTTTTTAGAGGTATATATGTTGTTTCAAAAAAAAATTGACGAATCCAAACTTAAGATACCGGCTCATGTGGCCATTATCATGGATGGTAACGGAAGATGGGCAAAAAAGCGTATGCTTCCAAGAAAAGCAGGGCATAAAAAAGGTGCCGAAGCATTGGAAGAAATAATTGAAGATGCTGCAAAACTTGGCGTTAAGTATCTTACTGTTTATGCTTTCTCAACCGAAAACTGGAACAGATCAACAGAAGAGGTTGATGCTTTAATGGATCTTTTTGCACAGTATCTTAAAGACTGTGTAGAAAGAACCAATAAAAACAACATGCGTGTTAAGGTTATTGGTGAAAGAAGCAGATTAAGAAGTGACCTTATTGAAAGAATTAACGAGGTTGAAGAAACTTCTAAAAATAATACGGGTATTACCTTTGTTCTTGCAGTTAATTACGGTTCAAGGGATGAAATCACAAGAGCCGTAAGAAAACTTTCATCAAACGTCAAAGATGGTGCAATTAATCCTGAAGAAATTGATATGGATACAATTTCGTCTTTTCTTGACACAGCTTCAATACCTGACCCCGACTTACTTATCAGAACAAGCGGCGAAGAAAGACTTTCAAATTTCCTGTTATGGCAACTTGCATATTCAGAGTTTTATTTTACCGATTGTTTATGGCCTGATTTTAACAGGGATGAGCTTATAAAAGCGATTTATGCTTATACAAAAAGAGACAGAAGATTTGGAGGAAGGAAAAAGTAGAATGGCAATAAAAAAATTACTTACAAAATCATTTCTTACCAGAACGTTAAGTGCTGTTTTGCTTGTTGTTATTACCCTTATAACAGTTCTTACAGGTGGCGATTTACTCCTTCTTGTAACGCTTTTTGCTTCAGTTGTCGGCTTATACGAAATGTACAGGGTTATTTCGGTTCATCACAGCAATCTTGCGCTTGTGGGTTACATTTCAACCATTCTTTATTATGTTTTAATCAGATTTACCGGAGATGATTATATTCATTTCTTTGTAATTTTATACCTTTTGCTGGTTCTTGCCTTTTATGTATTTTCATTCCCGAAATATAAGACAGAACAGATGCTTATGATCTTTTTCGGGGTTATTTATGTCAGTGTTTTCATGTCTTTCATATACCTTGTAAGAGAGACATCTGACGGTAAATACGCCGTTTGGCTTATTTTTATATGCTCCTGGATTTGTGATACTTTTGCATATTTATTTGGAGTCACTTTGGGTAAACACAAAATGTCGCCGGTTCTCAGTCCTAAAAAGTCTGTTGAAGGTGCAATCGGCGGTGTTATGGGTGCGGTTTTGGTTGGAGCGGCATACGGATATATTCTAGATATGAATATGTTCAATTCAAGACCGAAGCATTTTGCAATCACTTTTGCCTTAATTGCTTTTGCGGGTGCGCTTCTTTCAATGATTGGCGATCTTGCTGCTTCTGCAATTAAGAGAAATTATAATATTAAAGATT
>CAJOOB010000043.1 GCA_905236025.1 uncultured Lachnospiraceae bacterium | reverse complement strand
TCAATACTTTACTGTTATTGTAATTAACATATGCATTAGGTAATGCCATAACCATCCCTCCAATCTCTTGTCTGTTTTCATTTCCTTGTTAATGAATATATCGGAGGACAAAACTTTAAACTTAACTTTAAAATTTGTTTTTTTTAATTTCTCCGAAATGTCGTATTTTACGAGCTTAACAAAGATGAAAGAGATGAAGAGCTGTTCTGTAATGCAGCAAGCGCACTTTCCATAGCCGCAAATTGTTTAACATACTTTTCAGTCATTGCTTCTATTTTTTCTTCCCAATCTTCAATTTCATCGTCATAATCTTCATATTGGCTTTTCATTGACTTATCGTTATAGATGGTATATGCGCTGCTTAATGAAGTGGATTTCATTCTGTCGGTAAGCGTTGAATATAATTTAGAAGTAATCTGAGTCATGAAATTTACAACCGTATCAGGATCGCTTTCGATCCATGCTTTAAGTTTATCCGTCTTACCGCTTGTATATGAATCGTCCGCATCACCGTCAATATGATAGTTACCTTTTTCAAACTCTGATGCATTAAAGTATCCAAGAGTAGCAATACCAAAGTTTGACCATGTATATGATGTTCCGTCAATCGTAACCGACTGCGACATAACAGATTTAATGGCTGAAATCACACTGCTTAACGTATCATCCCCGCTAAGTGCGGCATCCGTAAGTTTTTTCTCCCATTTTTCAATCTGATTGTCCGTCATTTCAGATTCTTCATCATCGGTAAGCGGTTCATAATCACCTGCATCATCTGCACCATAAAGGCTTTCAAGCTGTGTAATAAGAGTATTGTATGAAGACAAGAATGTTTTTATCTTATTATAAACGGCGTCCGTATCAACTGCTGTTGTAATACTTACCGGTTCATCTGCTGCAGTTACTGCATTTGCCGTAATGGTAAGTTCGCCCACCTTAAATACGTTTGTATCTGATTCATACTTTGCGCCGTTAAGCCAGATCTCTGCATTTGAACCCGCAACTCTTACCGCACCCGTACCTGATCCATCATCAATTCCAAGTTCTGATAAGTACGTTGCTGCCGTCTCTGTATCTCCTGCTTCAACAGCCGCAGTATATGCTGCATAATTATCAGAAATTTCCGTTGCCCAGTCTTCACCGAGAGCGGCATATGCCTCTGCATCTTTTTCTGATACAGAGAAAAGTCCCATCGCTTTAAGAGCTGTTAATGAATCACTGTCTGCAGCAATTAAAGAGAAATCATTATCCTTACCACTTTCCGTGGAGCTTAAATAAAATCTCTGGTTTGTCGCATCAAAGCCTGCATTTATACCGGCCACCTTTAAATTTGAAAGGAACGTAGAAATTGTATCCGTTGACTCTGCAGTAACGGTTTCTCCGTTTATTTCCAAAGTAACAGTTCCATCAATACCAAATTCCGACAATGTGGATGATGAAGTAAATTTCGTATCATCATAAAGGTTCGAAAGATCTGCACCTGTAAGGTATCCTGATTTTGCAAGCGCTGTAATGGATAATTCCATTGTACCGTATGCAGCAGAATTAGAAGCAGTTACAGTTGCCTTTGTACTGTCTGATACTGTTGTTGATTTAGTTGTATAACTGCCTTCAAGTCTCATGGATGAAAGACTGCTTGTATAAAAGCTGTAAATATCCTTGTTAAGACTCTTCCACGCATCCTGTTTGTATTCCAGGCTTTTTTGTTTTTTTACTATCTGATTTTTCTTAGCCTCGTATCCACTAACCAATTCATCAATCATTGAATCGGTATCCAAACCGGACACAAGTCCGCTGATTCGTATTGACATAAGCGGCTCCTTTCTTTCCGGTTGCTTTACAGTTTCTTGTCAACCATTATACCCGCAAGTTCCCATGCCTTAGCAATAATGTCAAGAGTTTCTTCAGCCGGATATTCTTTAACAACTTTCTTTGTTTCCTTATCCACAACCTTGATCATTACTCTGTTTGTGGCTTCATGGATACCAAACTGAACAGATGAGTTACTCATCTGCTTGTTAATATCTGAAACTGCTTTTTTTATTGTTTCGCTGGTGCCTGTTTCTGTCTGTGAATCTTCTCCGGATTTCCTCGAATCTGAAGAAGCATGTGAAGTAACACTGGCAGATGGCGCGCTTTGATAATTTGCAGAAACTCCGGACGTTTCGGATACCGGTGTTGTTGCACTTGCTGCGCTAGCCGTACTTGCCTGGCTACTATAGTTACTTGATGTTGCGCTTGTTACGCTCTGAATTGCCATAATATCACCTCCATGTAAAATGACTCTTCGGAAATCCATTTCCGATTATTTTGGGTTTCAAAGATAGTATCGGAAATAATTTCGAAATACTTAATACTTAGTTCAATATTATTTTTTATTTTTTAAAGGCGTTCTTTATCTGTTCCAGATTATCAACCTTTGCCGCCTCTTCGTTAGCAGCCTGGATTTGCACGTACACTTCTTTTCTGTAAATCGGTACAGACTTTGGAGCCGAAATACCAAGTTTTACCTGATCGCCTTTTACTTCCGTAATTGTTATTTCTATATTATTATTGATAATAATTGCTTCATCTTTTTTTCTTGTTAATGCTAACATAGGCGTTATTCCTTTCCGCCAAGGGCTTTGTAAATAGGATACTTAACTTCGTATTCCTCGTTTTCAGCAATAACCTGGCATGCTTTTCTCGTCTCTACGTTTACAACAATAGGTGCACGTAAATTAGATGTCATCTTTGTAATATCACTTGGGACGGTCACTGTACATAACACCAGCATATTATCCTTATTAAGATCTCCCAATGATGAAAGCAATTCATCCTCAATCATTGGATTATACTCTTCGCATACTTTCAACGGATCAATAACCGGCAAAGCAAACTGTGGTTCATCAATTGACTGAAGCCAGGAAATCACTCTGTCCATATTTTCCTCGTCATGAATAAGCAAAAACTTCTTTAAATCATAAAATCCGACAATTCCGCCGTCGAAGGTAATCACCTTATCTTCATTAATTTCAATTTCACCAAAAACTTTTGTTGTAAGCTTCATACACGTTCCTTCCTGCAACATTGTGCTTAAGTTTATTATAAATTCCTACTATAGAAAATCAAGAAGTGATTTCTGCACAATCTGTGACGCCGTTGTAAGTGAAGCATCATATACATCCTGTGCCTGACTGTAGAGAACCGCAACTTCCGTAACATTAATATCCTCATTCTGAGACTTAAGACTTGTCACGCTCAATTTCTGCGATTTAAGTCTGTCCTCGTTAAGATCGAGTCTTGTACCCTTTGTACCAACATCCGCAATCGCAAGGTCAATTTTATCCGAATATTCCTGGAAATGGGTGATAGCCGCCGCAAACAAATCACTCATGTTTTCTTCCGCATACGCAAGTTCAATATTTGCCGCATCAAGCATCGTCTGCAGTGTTGCAATTGTATCTTCATCATCTGTTGCAGCCATCTGCTTCTCAATATCGCTGATTGTATTTTGCGCATTAATGGCAACTCCGACGGATTCAATCAAATCATCAATATATCTGACCATCCCCGTATCAAAAGTATTGCATCCGAGGGTATTTATTGACATTGACGTGCTAAAGTTTATTTCATACTCAATGCTCTGCTCCGAAAATGTATATGTGACCGGGTTGTCTGCATCTGTTGTATCCACACAATCAAAGTAATGTTCCGGTCTTAAATCGCCCGTTTCAAATCCCGTCTTTGAATAGGAAATGGTGAAACCGCTGTCTGATGAATTTTTCAACGTTTCGTAAGCGCCGCTTCCAATCAAAACTTCACCCGTTTCAGGAATTACTCTGATTTCATTTGTACCAACATTATAAGCCGCATCTCCGTATGCATCAAGGGATATCTCCGTAAATGAAATACCACTTGGTAGATTATCTGTTGAAAGACTGCTTAAATCAATGTCGTCATATGCGAGTAACGCTCTGTAAACCTGCTTATTTTTCACGTCATATTCCGTAGTTTCGGCAACAGTGGAAGAATCAACCGCGCCAATAATCTTATTAACCACATCTATACTGTTAAAATCAAAAGTTTCCGATATTGTATATGATAAATCAGAAGGATTGTCAGCATCCGTAAAAGTAAGGCCTCTGTCCGTCTTATATCCCGTAAACACCGTTCTTCCCGCATAATCAGCATTTGCAGTTGAATACATTTCCTGCTGATACTGCTTTAACTGAGTAATAAGTGTATTTCTTTCGGAAACCGTGTTATAGTCATTAACACCCTGATTGCAGTAATAAATGAAGTTTTCCAAAAGATCTGCCGTTGTTGAAAGCGCCGTTTCCGTTGTATCAAGCCACTGTCTTGCGTCCGGAATATTTGCGTCAAGGTACTGGTTAATCTCTGCAAGCGTTGAACGAAGCCTGAGAGAACGAACCGCAAGTATCGGGTCTTCAGAAGCTCTCTGTATCTGCTTCTCGCTGGTTATCTGAGTATTGAGTTTATCAACCGTCTCTTTATTTTTATTGATATTTGAGAGAGAGTTGTTAATCATTATTCCGTTAGTTATTCTCATATACCGTCACCGTCCTTTTATACTCCCAAACCATTTATAAGAGTATCGTAAATCTCACTCATTACCTGAATTACTTTAGCCGCAAGGTCATATGCTTCCTGGTATTTAACCAGGTTCATTGCCTCTTCGTCTGAATCCACACCCATCACCGAAAGTCTGTTGTTTGTAATGGTCTTTTCGAGATTTGTATAATGAGCACTCATTGTGGTTGATCTCGCCGTGTCAATAGCTATTTCCACAATAATTTTACTTACTTTGTCCTGAGGCGTACCGCTGTCAAACATTTTAGCGTCTTTTAAATCAATAAGTTTCTGAACAATTCCCGCATTCTCTACGCCGTCTTGTATTTCGGAATCCGAAAGACAAAGCAAATCCGGGTCGTTAGTGTAAATCTCATTAACATAATAACTGCCATTTGAATCCACTAAGAAAAAGTCCGTCTCACCATATGTTGCTGCCATATCTGCAGTGGTTTCGTTATTCAAATTGTATCCCTGATCAAGGAGAGAATTAAATTCCGTTGTAAAAGTCTCAAGGAATTCATTAATCTGTTCAATATAATAAGGAATACCTTTGTAGTTTGTATTATCCGAACCGGACTGATTATTTCCGTCTCTTACTTCAAGCAAAGCTTTTAAACTTCCGTTAATGTTGTCGCCAACCGGATCAAATGCATCCCCGTAAGACCATGTGATGTCATATAGACCCGTGGCATCCGTATCGTTTGTTTTATCCGTTCTTGATGTAAGCTGTAATTCATAAGTTGTATAATCATCAACCAAAACGTCCGTTCCAATATAAACTCTGAAAGATGTCTTTGAATTTTCGTAAGTCTGTTCGGAAACAGAAATATCAACAATTGAAGAAAGTTCATCAATTAAGAGTGCACGCTTGTCCCTTAAATCATTTGCGCTTTCTCCCGTAAGTTCAACCGTGTTAATCTGCTGGTTTAAAGCCGCAATATCTGCCGCAAGAGTGTTAATCTTATCAACCGTATCGGAAACCTCAGCGTTAATGTCTTCCTGCTGGTCTAAGAGTTCAGACTTAATGGTTTCAAAATATTCAATAAGATTTGTTGCATATCCAATCATGTTACTTCTTTCGGCAGTGCCCGTAACATTATCATTAAGGGAAGAAAGAGCTTTAAAAAAATTGTTAAATTCAGTGGTGAAGCCTTCGCTGTCCATCTCGTTGAAATAATCTTCAATCTTAAGCATTTCATAATTGATGGTTTCGTAATATCCAACCTTACAGCTGTTATCCCAGTATTTATTGTCGTAATATTCGCTTCTTACCTGGGTAATCTCCGTAACAACAGTACCGGTACCCACCATACCGTAACTCATGTTCATGGAAATCGGAGTCTGTGCCGTCTGCGTAATAACCTGACGCGAATATCCGTCCGTGTTTGCGTTTGAGGCATTGTGCGAAGTCGTATTAAGCGCAACGCTGGCTGCAATAAGTCCGGTTTTTCCAATATTAAGTCCGAAAAATGAATTTGGCATCAGACACCCATCCTTTCAATAATATTTTCCAACATTTCACTGATAACATTTATATATCTTGAGTTAGCCATGTACGCATCCTGGTATTTGATAAGGGCTGTAAGTTCTTCATCCGAACTTACTCCGTAAAAGGCTTCTCTTGAATTATCCAGGTTACTGACAACCGTATTCTGGTTGTCATACATCGCTTTGTAGAGAGTACCTTCATTTGCAATCTCATTAATCATACTCTCGTAATATTCCATAAAAGTCTTGTTCGTTGTGTTTTCCGGATTAAGATTATCAAATTCAACATCAAACAAATCAACGAGTTGCCGGGTTCGGTCATAATCTGCATCTCCTGAAGCGGTTGTAAGCGGAAGATATGCGTAATTTTCAAGAAGCGTCTGGTTAACTTCCAAATTACCAAGAGTATAAAGAGAAGTTGTACCAAACTCATTTACTTCGTTATACACATAAATCTTCTCTCCCGAAGAATCATACAAAACCGTGTATCTCTCAGCATCCGATCTTGAGAAAAGTTCAGTACCCGGTGTGGAGTTTTCATCCGTACCATAGGAACAATTGTCAAGGTCAAGGATTTTAACCGTTTCACCACTGTATGTAACAGTTTCACCGCTTTCAGTTGTATATGTGCCATTAAGAGTTGTTTCGACTTCAGGGCAAAGAATGGAATTAACAAGTTCAACAATTCCGTTTATAAGTCTGTCAAACTCTGCTTCAGTCTTCATAATGGAAGAATATGCAACATTCTTTTCATATATTGCAATTTCTTCAGCTGTTGCATCATCTGCCGGTAAATCCGTATAATTTGCCACATAATCACCACGGGCAAGAAGCGTACTTTTAAGTTTTCCCACGTCATTGCCAAGCGCTGTGGAAACCGTGGCGGAAAGATTGAAAACTTCCGCATTTTCAAGGTAAGGCCAAACCACCGTTACAAAAGAAGAACCGTGGTCAACCGTATCAAGCTGCGCTGTAGCCATTTTAAAGACAGCATCTTCCGTAATAAAGTTAACACCTTCAACCTTTACGGTAACAACTCCGTCTGCATTTTCTTCATAATCAATATCAACAAGCTGGCTGAGTTCATCTAAGAGTAAATCTCTCTGATCTCTGTAATCGCTTGCCGTCTCAACATTTGTTGCTTCGTAGCTTCTTATTAAATCATTATAATAAACAATCTGCTCACCAAGGCTGTTAATCTGATCCACCATCGATTTAACCTGATTATCAAGTTCCGTCTGGTAAGTAACCAAATCTTCGTAAATTGCATTGGCTCTGCTGATAAATTCTTCCGCATATAAAACAACACCGGAACGCGTTGCCAAATCTGACGCTTCCGGAGTCTTTGCAAGTTCCTCTAACGCCTCCTGGAAATTAAGAAGAGTCTGTTGAAAGGTTTCCCCTTCAAGTTCACCGAATAAATCTTCAATTTCCACCGTTGCGTCATACTGAACATCATAAAAAGCCTCGCGACCATATTCTTCTCTATATGATGCATCGAGGAATAAATCTCTGATATGTCTGGTCCTGTCGGATTCCACACCATAGCCTGTCTGCCATGTTGCAACACCGCTAACAAAACCTACCTGTCTGTATGATAAGTCTGAGAAAGAAGCCTGCTGTCTTACATAACCTTCTGTATTGACGTTTGTTAAGTTGTGAGCCGTGATGTTAATTGCATTCTGCTGGGTTTTTAACCCCGTCACGCCGATATACATATTTGTCCAAAGTGACATAAGCTTCCTCCCGACATTCTTATCTTT
>CAJOOB010000042.1 GCA_905236025.1 uncultured Lachnospiraceae bacterium | reverse complement strand
GCGTTTTAATAGTATAATTACAGTATTATGAATATAGGAGGAATTCTTTAATGTTACAAACAAAGAATTATAAGTTTTGGTTTTGTACAGGCTCACAAGACCTTTACGGAGACGAATGTCTCAGACACGTTGCAGAACATTCGGCAAAGATTGTTGAAGCATTCAATGCTTCAGGTAAACTTCCATACGAAGTTGTTTTAAAGCCTACTCTCATTTCACAGGCGTCAATCAGAGAAACTCTTAATGCCGCTAACGCTGATGACGAATGTGCCGGTGTTATCACTTGGATGCATACATTCTCACCTGCTAAAATGTGGATTTTAGGTCTTAAGGAATTTAGAAAGCCACTTTGCCATTTACATACACAGTTCAACGAAGAAATTCCATACGACACAATCGACATGGATTTCATGAACGAAAATCAGTCAGCTCATGGTGACAGAGAGTACGGTCATATCGTTACACGCATGGGCATTGCTCGTAGAATTATTGTTGGTCACTGGGCATCAGAAGATGTTCAGAACAAACTTGCAAGCTGGATGATCACGGCTATCGGCGTTACAGAGTCAAGCCACATCCGTGTTGCACGTTTTGGTGATAACATGAACAACGTTGCCGTTACAGAAGGCGACAAGGTTGAAGCGCAGATTAAGTTTGGCTGGGAAATTGACCACTACTGTGTAAATGATTTGGTAGATTACGTTGACGCTGTAAGCGCAGCTGATGTTAAGGCTCTTACAGACGAATATTATTCAAAGTATAAGGTTATTCTTGACGGAAGAGATGATGCAGAATTCAGAAAGCATGTAGAAGTACAGGCTCAGCAGGAAATCGGTTTAAGAAAGTTCCTTGAAGAAAAGAACTATCAGGCAGTTGTTACTCACTTCGGTATGCTTGGCGGTTTGAAGCAACTTCCGGGTCTTGCAATCCAGAGACTCATGGCAGACGGATACGGCTTCGGTGCTGAAGGTGACTGGAAGGTTGCTGCTATGGTACGTCTTATGAAGATCATGGGTTCAAAGGTTAAGAATCCAAAGGGCGCTTCACTTATGGAAGATTACACATACAACCTTGTTCCGGGTAAGGAAGGTATCCTTCAGGCTCACATGCTTGAGGTTTGCCCAAGTGTTGCAGACGGTGATGTTTCAATGAGAGTTTGCCCACTCAGCATGGGTAACAGAGAAGACCCTGCACGTCTTATCTTCACGGCTAAGGAAGGCCCTGCAATTGCAACTTCTCTTGTTGATCTTGGTACAAGATTCAGACTTATCATCAACGAAGTTGAATGTAAGAAGGTTGAAAAGCCAATGCCAAACCTCCCTGTAGGTACAGCTTACTGGACTCCAAAGCCTGATTTCGCAACAGGTTGCGAAGCTTGGATTCTTGCAGGTGGTGCTCATCATACAGCATTCTCATATGACGTTACAACAGACCAGATGGTAGACTGGGCTGAAGCAATGGGCATTGAGACGGCAATCATTGATGAAAACACAAATATCAGAGATTTCAAGAATACGCTCAGACTTAATGAAGCTTATTACAGATAAGAGGAAATAAAATGTTAGAAGAGTTAAAGAAAGTCGTTTACGAGGCAAATATGGACCTCCCTAAATATGGACTTGTTGTATTTACATGGGGTAACGTAAGTGCCATTGACAGAGAAAAAGGATTGTTCGTAATTAAGCCATCAGGCGTTGATTATGACAAACTTACTCCGGATGATATGGTAGTTATGGACCTTAACGGAAACAAGGTTGAAGGAAGATATAAACCTTCTTCGGATACACCTACACATCTTGAATTGTATAAGGCATTCCCTGAAATCGGCGGTGTTGTTCATACACATTCATCATATGCAACAAGCTGGGCTCAGGCAGGAAGAGGAATTCCTTGCTATGGCACGACTCATGCAGATTATATGTACGGGGAGATTCCTTGCGTACGTTGTCTTACAAAAGAGGAGATTGACGGCGCATACGAAGAAAACACAGGTCACCTTATTGTAAACGAATTCAACAGAATGAACATTGACCCAATGGCATGCCCTGCGGTTTTGTGTAAGAACCACGGTCCTTTTGCGTGGGGTAAAGATGCTCATGAAGCTGTTCATAATGCCGTTGTGCTTGAAGAAGTTGCAAAGATGGCATACAGAGCAGAAACAATCAATCCAAGAATTCAGCCTGCTCCGCAGGAACTTCAGGATAAGCATTACTACCGTAAACATGGCGCTAATGCATATTACGGTCAAAATTAATTAATAATTGTCCACGGGCTTAAGATAATTAAGCCTGTGGATGTTATGTTTTTATTGTATGGTAAGAAATAGTATCAAATAAGCAAAAAAATATTGGAGGAAAAGAAATGAGATTTTTCGTAGACACAGCAAATGTAGATGAAATTAGAGAAGCAGAAGCGATGGGCATCATCTGCGGTGTTACAACAAACCCTTCACTCATTGCAAAAGAAGGTAGAGATTTTAATCAGGTTATTAAGGAGATTACAACTATTGTTGACGGTCCAATCAGCGGCGAAGTTAAAGCGACAACAACAGACGCTGAAGGCATGATTAAAGAAGGACGCGAAATTGCAAAGATTCACCCAAATATGGTAGTTAAAATCCCAATGACGGTTGAAGGTCTTAAGGCAGTTAAGGTTCTCAATAAAGAAGGAATCAAGACCAATGTTACATTGGTATTCTCAGCAAACCAGGCACTTCTTGCCGCAAGAGCAGGTGCAACATACGTTTCACCTTTCCTTGGCAGATTAGATGATATTTCACAGCCGGGTATAGATTTAATCAGACAGATTGCAGATATCTTTGCTGTAGCAGGCATTGATACACAGATTATTGCAGCATCTGTTCGTAACCCTATTCATGTTACGGATTGCGCACTTGCAGGTGCAGATATTGCAACAGTTCCTTACAAGGTATTGGTACAGATGACAAAGCATCCTCTTACTGACCAGGGCATTGATAAGTTCGTTGCAGATTACAAGGCAGTATTTGGCGACAAATAATAACAGAAAGGGTAACAGAATGGATAAATTAGAACTTCAAAAAACCGCAAATGAAGTTCGTAAAGGTATTGTGACAGCTGTTTACAGCGCTAAGGCCGGACATCCGGGAGGCTCACTTTCGGCTGCTGATATTTTTACATATCTTTATTTTGCAGAAATGAATATTGATCCTAAGGATCCAAAAAAAGCAGACAGAGACAGATTTGTTCTTTCAAAAGGACATACTGCACCGGGACTTTATTCCGTGCTTGCACAGCGTGGATATTTCCCTGTGGAAGATTTAAAGACACTTCGTCACCTTGGTTCATACCTTCAGGGACATCCTGATATGAAGCATATTCCTGGGGTTGATATGTCATCGGGTTCTTTGGGACAGGGTATATCAGCTGCTGTTGGTATGGCTTTATCTGCTAAACTTGATAACAAATCATTCAGAGTATATACACTTCTTGGTGACGGTGAAATCCAGGAAGGTCAGGTTTGGGAAGCATCAATGTTTGCAGGTTTCAGAAAGCTTGATAATCTCGTCGTTTGTGTTGACAACAACGGACTTCAGATTGACGGGCCTGTTGATGAGGTATGTTCGCCTTACCCAATTGCTGACAAATTTAAGGCTTTCAATTTCCATGTAATTGAAAATGTGGATGCGCATGATTTTGACGCAATTAAGGCTGCTTTTGACGAAGCACGCGCTACAAAGGGCCGCCCAACGGCCATCGTCTTTAAGTCAGTTAAAGGTAAGGGCGTATCTTATATGGAGAACAATGCAGGCTGGCATGGTAAAGCTCCTAATGATGAAGAATACAAGGTGGCAATGGATGACCTTGAGAAAGTGGGTGAAGCATTATGTCAGAAGTAAAGAAAATCGCTACGCGAGACAGCTACGGTAACGCTTTGGTTGAATGCGCGGAAGAATTTCCGAATCTTGTAGTTCTTGATGCTGATCTTGCTGCAGCAACCAAAACAGGTATTTTTAAGAAGGCTTATCCTGAAAGACATATTGATTGTGGTATTGCAGAGTGTAACATGGTTGGTGTTGCCGCAGGTCTTGCTGCAACAGGTAAAATTCCGTTTGTAAGTTCATTTGCAATGTTCGCTGCAGGTCGTGCTTTTGAACAGGTACGTAACTCTGTGGCTTATCCAAAGCTTAATGTTAAGATTGGTGCTACACATGCGGGTATCTCCGTTGGTGAAGACGGTGCTACACATCAGTGTAATGAAGATATTGCTCTTATGCGTTCGATTCCGGGTATGGTTGTAATTAACCCTGCCGATGATGTTGAAGCAAGAGCAGCCGTAAAGGCGGCAATTAAGCACGATGGCCCTGTTTATTTAAGATTTGGTCGTTTGGCTGTTCCTGTTATTAACGACAAGCCTGACTACAAATTTGAAATCGGCAAGGGCGTTACGTTAAGAGAAGGTAAGGATGTTACGATTGTTGCAACGGGTCTTTGTGTTGCGGCTTCACTTGAAGCAGCTGAAAAGCTTGCGGCAGACGGCATTGATGCTAAGGTTATTAACATCCATACAATCAAACCTCTTGATGAAGATTTGATTGTTGCAGCAGCTAAGGAAACAAAGAAGGTTGTTACTGTTGAAGAACATTCTGTGATTGGTGGTCTTGGCAGCGCAGTTTGTGATGTATTAAGCGCCAAGGAGCCTACAAAGGTTCTTAAGATTGGTGTAAACGACGTATTTGGTGAGTCCGGTCCTGCGGTTGATTTACTTCATAAGTATGGCTTGGACGAAGAAGGCATTTATAACAAAGTAAAAGCTTTTGTGTAAATTTATTACAGGTGTGGGGCTAAATGCCCCACAGACCTGAAAAGATGGAGGAGCTATGGTTTTATCTAACGTTACAGTATTAATCTGCGATGATTCTATTTTATCCAGAAAGAAAATGAAAGACTTCCTTAAGGTTTGCGGTGTTAAGGAAATTTTTGAAGCAGTGGACGGCCAGGCAGCAGTGGACGAATACAAAGACAAGAAACCGACTGTAGTATTTATGGATATTGTTATGCCAAAGAAAGACGGCATACAGGCGGTAAAAGAAATTGTAGAATTTGACCCGGAAGCGAAAATTGTAATGGCTTCTTCTGTTGGAACACAGTCCCTTTTAAAGGATGCATTAAAAGCGGGAGCAAAAGACTTCCTGCAGAAACCTATCAACGACGACAGTATATTACAAGTACTTGGAAGAATACTTTAGTTTTAAGATGGAGGGATAGTTATGTTTGCACAATTCTTTGGTAACTACTTATTAAACAAACAGTTAGTTACACCCGAACAGTTAATTACAGGCATTCAGGCTAAAAACGAAACCAGATTAAAACTTGGTGTTTTGGCCATTAGTGCGGGTTATATGTCTGCGGCTCAGGTTGAAGAGATTCATGAGCGACAGATGCTTGAAGACAAGCGAATCGGTGATATTGCCGTTGAACTTGGATATCTTACAAAAGAGCAGTTAGAAGAACTTCTTGATACGCAGAAGGTTGGCTACCTCTTGCTTGGTCAGGCTCTTGTTGACAAGGGATATTTGACAAACGGTCAGTTCGAAGCCGCAATTTCAGACTACAAGCATCAGTATCAGATAGACGAAACTGAATCCGAATCATTTGATGATGAAAAAGCTGAAGAACTGATCAGAAGTATGTGTGATTTTTCGTCAGAAGACGCAATGATGTATACAAAGTACCTTGTACTTGTGATGAAGAATCTTATAAGATTTATCGGAGATGATTTCACTCCGTTAAAACCGACAAGAATGTATCCATTAGAGATATATAAAGATGTTTATCAGAAGATAAACGGATCTTTTACCACGGATACAAATATTGTTTTTGAATCGGCCGATTCCATGTTGGCCTTTGCAAACCGCTTTTCCGGTGAAGGCTTGGGTGCAACAGACGGTGAATATATAGATGCTGCCGTATGTGATTTCCTTAATATCAATAACGGCTTGTATACGGTAAATGTTTCTAATGAGATTAACATGGAGTTAAGACTTACACCGCCTGAGGTATTTGATGATATACATGATACAAAAGGCTCTGTAATGACATTCCCTGTGGCATATACATTTGGAACGATTTATATTACATTAAGTGAGTAGTGTTTTTGGAGGCTTCGTATGGAAGAGGGGATGAATCTCGGTCAATTGGTAAATGTGAGTCAAGGCATTATCCTTGGTTTTGATGTAACCATGCATATTGTCTTTGCAAGCCGTGAAGCACGAGACGTCTTTGGAAGCAAGGATGCGCTTATTGGCGTATCTTATACGAGGATTTTCCCAAAACTTGTTGAAAAGAATATTACAATAAAAGAACTCGTTATGGCCGGAGATAACGGAGCCAGAACGAGTGCATACAGAATGAACGGTACATGCTTTGATGTTGAGGTATATACCAGGAAATTCAGCGACCCTGATTATGCTCTTGAGAACGGCTATTTAAGCCTTAAAGACCAAAGCGATGAAGAGTCGCTTTTTCGTTTGAACGGAATTGCGTACATGATGCGTATCGTGGATGTTGATGATTACGCATCCCTCAATAAAAAGATTGAAACGGCAACTCTTGAAAACGAAGAATTAAAAGCGAACAACTACGAGTTTGTTGCTAAGCTTACACATGAATTAAGAACCCCGGTTAATGGCATAAAAGGTCAGATTACATCAATGAAAGACGATGCAAATCTTACCGAGGATCAGAAAAACAAACTTAGAATGAGCTATAAATCATGTGAAAACATGAGCGGAATCATAAACGATATCCTGGATTTTTCAAAGATTGGTTCAGAAGGATTTACGCTTGAATACGGGAAATTCTCAATCCGGGAGGTTGTGGGTCGCGTCATTGCGATGAGCGAAAAAATGATTGGCGCAAAGGATTTAAAGATTTATTACGGTGTAAATGAGGATGTTCCGGACGAGCTCTACGGGGATGAAAGAAGATTTGAACAGATTTTAAATAACTTTATTTCCAACGCGGTAAAATATACAGATGACGGTTTTGCAAGGCTTGACGTTACATTGGTTGAGAAAAACAACAGGGATGTTCTTCTTAAGGTTACCGTAACTGACACGGGTATTGGAATTGCCAAAGAGGATGTTGTACGTATTTTTGACAGTTATTACAGGGTTTCGTCCGCTGTTGCAAAGAAGGAAGGAACAGGACTTGGTCTTGCCATTACAAAGAATCTTGTGGAAAAAATGGACGGTAAAGTGCATGTGGATTCTGAAATTGGCAAAGGATCGATATTTTCGGCAACGGTAAGATTAAGGCTTGACGAAGAACAAAAAGAAGAAAAAGAAGAGGTTGCAAATAATAAAAGAGATATGAAACTAGCGTCGGTTCCGAGAGAAATGCTTAATATCCCGCCTTGGGGCTCGGTAAAATCCAGGAATAAATTAAAGGGATATATGGACAAACTCCTTATGTGTATTGAGCTTGGTTCATGGGAATTTGCGGAAAACTTTGCAACCAAGATAAAGAATTATTCGTATGAAGCACCAAAGGAACTTCAAAAACCGGTGTTTGATATGTTGATGGCCGTAAGAAGAGGAAACTATGACCAGGCGATTGAGAAATATCTTGGATGTTTGGAGTTACTAAACAATACTGAAGCCGGACTGATGGAAGAGGGCAGGTAGGATTATGAATGCAGATATATTGATAGTAGATGATGTTGCATCAAACCTCATAATTCTTGAAAACATAATAACGGCAATGGGTCATACCGCAAGGTGTGTACAGAGTGTGGGACAGGCAATTGATAAAATAAGAGAGAAACTTCCCGATATCATTTTTACAGATATTTCAATGCCTGATGTAAGCGGTATTGAGTTTATTGACATGCTTAAAAATAACATAAGCACCAGAGATATCCCGATTGTGGTAATTACCGGTGTAAATGATGTTAAAGATGTTAAAAAGCTTTTGGAAATGAATGTTGTGGGTTTTATTCCCAAGCCCTACAACAGAATTACGGTTGAAATGCTCTTAAAGAATCAGCTTAAATACAATTCTTTAAGATATGAATATGATGATTTAAATAAAAGATACAACAACCTCTTGCTTGAATATGAAACAAAGATTGCGCTTGCGCAGCAGGATGTGCTTATAATGTTTTCGAAAAGATATCTCTTATCAAGAGGGATGGAAGAGGAAATATATAAGCTTTCGGAAGGTGTTAAAAACCTTGCTTTGGCACTTACCTTTACACCGAAATATGAGGGGAAGATATCCGGCGAATTTCATGAAAACCTTGGAGTAAGTGTGTATATTGAGCCTTTTGTTACATCCGTTCTTGAAGATGAAGATATGGAGGTGCTTGCGGATAATATTTATACAAACAGCGCAAGGGAAATATCTTTGTATCAGTGGGAAAACTACGATGGCAGCGGGCCTCTTAAAATGAAAGGTGAAGATATTCCTTTGAGTGCAAGGGTAGCCAAAGTTGCAAAAATGTATTATTATAACAGTGATAATAAAAAAGAACTTGAAGATATTAGAGGAACTATCTTAGACCCTTATATTATGGATGTTTATGAAAAAATAACCAGACATAAAAATATATTTAATTAAAATTTTAACTTGTAGATTGTGGATGTTGTGCTATAATGCCGTAGGATAGGAGGAAGCAAAATGAGAATTTTAATTGCAGAAGATGATTTTTTAAGCAGGAAGACAATTTCTGGATACCTTAGCAGGTATGGTGAATGTGACATTACTGCGGATGGTATGGAAGCAACATTTGCATTTACAAGTGCGGTTGAATCGGGTGAATTTTATGATTTGGTGTGCCTTGATGTCATGATGCCAATGGTTGACGGCGTACAGGCTTTACAAATTATAAGAGACACGGAAGAACAACACAGTGTACCTGAAGATAAGCTCTGTAAGGTGATAATGCTTACGGCGCTTAATGATGATCGTACACAGAAGAAGGCCATTGAGATTGGATGTGCTGAATACGTAAATAAACCGATTGATTATGATAAGATGGACGCAGTCCTTAAAAAGATTGGTTTAATATAAGAAATAAATGTGGTAAATAAAAACAAAAGGCAAAGGTATTAACCTTTGCCTTCTGTTTTTTTTATAATTGACATTTTCAGATAATTATGCAATTACTCCATCAACAATGTACTCATCACCGTCACAGTTGATTTGGTTACCGGCAACGCTCATATTAATTGTTCCACCGGTTATTGTAACAGTAATGGTTGCAACAATTCCGTCGTCGCCTGCTGTAATGTTTAATGTGCCGTCTTCCATATAGAAGTATCCGTCAGAGTAATCTGACTTATCGGTGCATTTAATTGCATCGTTATCTGCGTTAATTGTGATTGTACCACCAAAGATTGCTAGTGAATCTTTTGCTTTGATACCTGTGTAAGCACCGTCAATTGTGATTGTCCCGCTTACAATTTTTAAATCATTATTGCACTTGATTCCTGTTTTAACGGTTGAATTAATAACAAGAGTGCCGTCGCCGTTGATTGTTAAGTCATCTTTGCTGACAATAACGGAAGTTGCGTTTGTGCCGTCGCCACCGTCTGTTAAAGTGTTTGTGGTACCGTCTGCAAGCGTAATGCTTGTTTTGTCTGCGTTTTCAATGTAAATTGCGGCACCGTCCGAGTTTGTGATAGTAGCACCGTTTAAAACCAGTTGAACTTTTTCGGTATCAGTAACTTCAATATATATGTAACCGTCTGAAAGAGTTCCGGTTAAAACGTATGTGCCGCCGGTTGTGATTTCAACTTTCCCGGAACATTCATCTAAGTTGATTTCTGTAGCGCCATCATATGTGGTTCTTGTATCAAAAGAAGTTAATTCCACCGTTACATCGCTTGCAACCGTTGTTGATACGGAAGAAACGGCATCATCTTCATCTGCGTCTTCTGCATCTTCGTCGGCCTCAGAATCAGAAGAAGATGAAGTAGTAGTTGTGGTTGAAGTGGTATCTGTTGTTTCTGAACAGGCAACCGTTGTGGCTGCAACGGATAAGATTGCTGCAAATAACGCAAATGATCTTAAAAACTTTTTAATAATCATTGATTTTTTTCCTTTCGGTAAGTATAAATGAAAAACAAAGCAGACAGCAAAGTGTTGTGTTAATTAATATTGAGAAAAGAGGTTTGGCTGCCTGCTTTGTGTCAACATTATATACTTGCGAAATTTTTTAAGCAATAGACTTCACAGTATTTTCAAGATTTTCACATAAAACACAGATAAGGCCGAAATAAAAATGCCACTGTGTGAAACAGTGGCTTAAGGAAAATAGTTTTTAGGGGGATGTGCTGTCGGTGGTTAGTCGACAGCACTGAGTTATGAAAATGTTAAGTTCTATACTTAATCAGAAAGGGTTGGTTCTGTTTAAGTACGGTGACAATATAATATTAAAGTGTGTCAGAAATGTGTTCAAGTGATGTAAAACGGATGAAAGAAATATAAACTTTTATTTATAAAATCATATAGAGAAGAGCTTTATAACGAAAAACGCGAGGGAAATCGGGGTATTCTACATCCCACTTATGGGATTACAATTTTTTTTTATAAAAAACGCATTCTTTTCACATTTCTGTCACATTACTATATTAGTATATCACTGTACTGATTCAGTACTTGTATATTCAATTACCCCCTATCAGTTGAATATACCGTTTTTCATACTCATGCCGGGCATGTGAATGTCCGGCACCCCCTTTAAAATAATTCTTTCTCATTTTTTATCAGTAGAGGCACCGTTTCTTAAGATTGAAGCGGTGTTTTTACATTTTGTATATATGTATATGCGCATAAACATTGAAAGGGACGAATCAAACCCCTGAAAAATGCGGGTTTTATGGGCCTTAAAAAGGTCTTTATTTTTTTGGTAAAATATAGTAAAATAGATGTACTTAAATGAATGGAGGGTAAAACTATGGACGTTAAGACTTGTAGAAAATGCGGTTCTTTGTTTAATTATATTACCGGCCCAAGGTTATGCCAGAAATGTAAAGATGAATTGGAAAAGAAATTCCAGGAAGTGAAGAAATACATCGAAGATAATAAGAGTGCAACAATGCCACAAATTTGTGAGGCAATGGATGTTGAACCTGAACAGGTTCGTCAGTGGGTACGTGAAGAAAGGCTTATCTTTGCGGAAGGCTCGGGTGTGCTTCTTAATTGTGAGAACTGTGGTGCGCCAATAAGAACAGGCCGCTATTGTGATAAATGTAAAAAAGAAGTAGAAAACGGACTGAACAGTCTTCTTAAAAAACCGGAACAGCAGAAGAAAAAAGCTGTAAGAGATGCTGCAAGAATGAGATTCCTTGATAATTAGTTTCTTATAATAATTAAATAGTTTGATTTGACCCTCTTTGTCGGACACCCCGCAAAGAGGGTATTTTACTGGGTTAATGTTTTTTTCGATATGAAGGTTTTTGAAAAATCAAAAATTTATACTATTTTTATTAAAAATACTCTTTACAAATAGAAAAGTTGTGTTAAAATGTTGACAAAAGTCTGAAAAATTTCAGACGGGCCTTAGGAGCGTAAGGCAACTCACAGAAACAGGTTTATACCGTTTTAACGCTTCGGAATGGAGGAATATCATGAAGAAAAACGCTTATGAAATCGTAGACAGCGTTGAAAAACTTGAAGAAGCACTTGCAAAAGTACGTGAAGCTCAGAAACAGTTTGCTACGTACACACAGGAGCAGGTTGACAAAATCTTCTTTGCTGCTGCAACAGCTGCAAACCAGGCAAGAATCCCACTCGCTAAAATGGCGGTTGAGGAAACGGGCATGGGTGTTGTTGAAGACAAGGTTATTAAAAACCACTTTGCATCCGAGTACATCTACAACAAGTTTAAGGATTACAAGACTTGCGGTGTTATTGAGGAAAACAAGGAATTTGGTATTAAGAAGATTGCGGAGCCAATTGGCGTCATAGCGGCAGTTATTCCAACTACTAATCCGACATCTACAGCTATTTTCAAGACTTTAGCTGCATTAAAGACAAGAAACGGAATTATTATAAGCCCGCACCCAAGAGCCAAGCTTTCAACAATTGAAGCTGCTAAGGTTGTACTTGAGGCTGCGGTGGAAGCCGGTGCACCGGAAGGTATTATTGACTGGATTGATATCCCTTCACTTGAAATGACAAACCTTCTTATGCGTGAAGCTGACATTATTCTTGCAACAGGTGGTCCGGGTATGGTTAAGGCTGCTTACTCATCAGGTAAGCCTGCACTTGGCGTTGGTGCCGGTAATACACCTGCAATCATTGACGATACGGCAGATATTTTGCTTGCAGTTAACTCAATCATTCATTCAAAGACATTTGATAATGGCATGATTTGTGCATCAGAGCAGTCAGTAATTGTTCTTGACGGTGTATATAAGGCTGTTAAGAAGGAATTCGCTGATCGTGGATGTTACTTCTTAAAGAAAGACGAAATTGAAAAGGTTAGAAAGACCATTCTTATAAACGGTGCTCTTAACGCAAAGATTGTTGGACAGAAGGCTGCTACAATCGCTGAACTTGCAGGCGTTAAGGTTCCTGAAGAAACAAAGATTCTTATCGGTGAAGTTGAAAGTGTTGATATTTCAGAGGAATTTGCTCATGAAAAGCTTTCTCCTGTACTTGCAATGTATAAGGCAAAGGATATTGACGATGCATTCGCAAAGGCTGAACAGTTAATCGCTGACGGCGGATACGGACATACGTCTTCAATCTACCTTAATACAGTTACAGAGCAGGAAAAGCTTGATAAGTTTGCTGCAAGAATGAAGACTTGTCGTATTCTTGTTAACACACCGTCATCACAGGGTGGTATTGGTGATATTTACAACTTCGCACTTAATCCTTCGCTTACACTTGGCTGTGGTTCTTGGGGAGGTAACTCTGTATCAGAGAACGTTACAATCAAGAATCTTATCAATGTTAAGTCTGTTGCTGAAAGGAGAGAGAATATGTTGTGGTTTAGAACACCAAGCAAGGTTTATATAAAGAAGGGCTGTCTTCCGGTGGCTTTAGATGAACTTAAGAACGTTATGGGTAAGAAGAGAGCATTTATCGTAACAGACCAGTTCTTATATACTAACGGACACACAAAGCCAATTACAGATAAGTTAGATGAAATGGGTATTGTTCATACTACATTCTTTAACGTTGCTCCGGATCCAACACTTGCGTGTGCAATGGAAGGTACAGAACAGATGCGTGCATTTAAGCCTGATACAATCATTGCTCTTGGTGGTGGTTCAGCAATGGATGCTGCTAAGATTATGTGGGTAATGTATGAGCATCCTGAAGTGGATTTTGTTGACATGGCTATGCGTTTCATGGATATTCGTAAGAGAATCTACACATTCCCTAAGATGGGTGAGAAGGCTTACTTTATTGCAATTCCAACATCAGCAGGTACAGGTTCTGAAGTAACACCTTTCGCAGTTATCACAGATGAAAAGAGCGGTATTAAGTATCCTCTTGCAGATTACGAATTGCTTCCAAATATGGCTATTGTAGATGCTGACTTCCACATGACGGCACCTAAGGGACTTACATCTGCATCCGGTATTGATGCGGTTTCACATAACCTTGAAGCGCTTGCTTCAGTGATGGCTACTGAATATACAGACGGTTTGGCAATTGAATCACTTAAGAATATATTTGAATATCTTCCAAGATGTTATGATAACGGACCAAACGATCCTGAAGCTCGTGAAAAGATGGCAAACGCTGCAACAATGGCAGGTATGGCATTTGCAAATGCTTTCCTTGGAGTATGTCATTCAATGGCGCATAAGCTTGGTGCATACCACCATATTGCGCATGGTGTTGCTAATGCGCTTATGCTTGATCAGGTGCTTTACTTTAACGCAGCTGAAAAGCCAACCAAGATGGGTACATTCCCTCAGTATGATCATCCAAAGACACTTGCTAAGTACGCAAAAGCTGCAAGAGCTTGTGGTATAACAGGTAAGGATGATGAAGAAGTACTTGATAATTTTGTTAAGTTCCTTGATGAGTTTAAGGAAAGAATCGGTATTAAGCCAACCATCGCAGATTATGTTCCTGACGAGAAGAAGTTCTTAGAAACTCTTGATGAAATGTCAGAAAACGCATTTGATGATCAGTGTACAGGCGCTAACCCACGTTACCCGCTTATATCTGAAATCAAGCAGATGTACCTTAATGCTTATTATGGTAAGAACTCAAAGGCTGACAGAGTTTAATTAAAACCAAATATAAATACATGCTTCAAGGCTGTTCGGAAATCACGGACAGCCTTGATTTTTTGTTAAAAAAATGCTATAATGTTAACACTTAAGATGTGTGTGGTGCTTGATGAGAACGCCAAGTTCTACGTTAATATGCATGAAGTGAATACAATATAATAAAGCGTTCTCGGATTGGAGAAGCTATGAAGTTGGATAATGAAATTGCAACGAGGAGTAACAAGAAGATTTATCGTGACGGAGATGCTTGTATTAAGGTTTTTGATGCGGATTATTCAAAATCGGATATTTTGAATGAGGCATTAAACCAGGCTCGTATTGAAGAAACAGGACTTAAGATTCCAAAGGTTCGTGAGGTAACTGTAATTGACGGAAAGTGGGCCATTGTTTCAGATTACATTGAAGGAAAAACCTTGCAGCAGTTAATGGAAGAGAATCCGTCAAAGAAGGATGAGTATCTTGACAGATTTGTTGATATTCAGCTTTCTATTCACGAGAAACGTTCACCGCTTCTTAATAGTCTTAAGGATAAGATGAACCGTAAGATTTCATCAGGTGATCTTGATGCAACAACGAGATATGAATTGCATACAAGACTTGAGGGAATGCCAAAGCATGTGAAGGTTTGTCACGGTGACTTTAACCCATCAAACGTTATTATTACGCCGGATGATGAAGCGTATGTAATTGATTGGGCGCATGCAACACAGGGTAACGCTGCGGCTGATGCAGCAAGAACTTTCCTTTTATTCAGTCTTGCGGGAGATAATGCCACCGCTGAAAAGTATATGTCATTATTCTGCAGAAAGAGCGACACGGCAAGACAGTATGTTGATAAGTGGCTTCCGATTGTAGCTGCATCACAGTCTGTCAAGGGTAAGCCTGAAGAACGTGAAATGCTCATGAAATGGGCAAGTGTTGTTGAATTTGAATAAAGGGAATCATTTTAGTTAGGAGGTAGCATGAAGGGTAAATTATTGGTGGCAATTATTTTTCTGCAACAACAGAGTACACGGGGACGATTTACTATATAAAGTATAAGTTAATCTACTCAGAATAGGAGGATAATATGAAAAAAAGAGATGCTCTGTGTACTGGCGGTTTTGTTGGTCGCATTTTTATTTACTGCTTGCTCGTCTGAAAAAAATGTTTTGGAAAAGAGTGATACACAAGACAACAGTATTGTTTCGGATGATACAACAAAAGAAGCAAATGAGGTAACGGTTGCTGTTATCGACTCCACATCCAAAGTTGAAAAACATGTAGCGGATCTTACGGACGAAGAGTTGCTTGACTTAATGGAGGGATACTACGATAACGTTGATGGACAGAGTGAATTCCTTTTAAAGGTTGCTCATGTGCTTATTAATTACCCGGGCTTTTCTTCAATGCATTATCAGATGGGCCTTACAACGGAGGACGGCAGAATGTACTCGGACGGAGTTATGGAGGCTCTCAGAGATTACGAAGGCTACGTTGATCCGGAGTCATTTAAAGAAGAAGATTTTGCAAGTATGGAGATGTGGGACGAAGTGTTGGAATCCATTGCCAAGAACTTTGGAAATGCCGTTAATTCATCATTAACATATGAGTTACCTTCCGGCGTAAGTGCGACTTTTGAAC
The DNA here is from genome assembly GCA_905236025.1 of uncultured Lachnospiraceae bacterium. Taxonomy (GTDB): domain Bacteria; phylum Bacillota; class Clostridia; order Lachnospirales; family Lachnospiraceae; genus CAJOOB01. The sequence goes on along the minus strand of CAJOOB010000042.1, from coordinate 4,391 downwards.
TTTTACCTCCGGACGATTCCGTTTTGTTGTATAATTCAGACGAGGAGTGTGTAGGAACATATGCGTTTAATTATTTTCCGTTCTTTGACGCTAAAGACGGAGAACTTATTAACTTTTATTACTGGTTTGAAGACCGGGTTGTGAACAGTTATTATCAGTATGGCGAAAGAACGGATGATGTGATTTGCGTTGTTGCAAATATTACTGAGCCGTCAGATGATGCGGAAACTACGCAGGATTACTGGTATGTATTCTTCTTAAGAACTGACTCGTATATATATCACAGTTTCAGTCTTGATGCTTCAATCTACAGTGAAAGCGACATATGTGCGCTTGCGGATTCTGTGGAATTTAAAGATGATGCATTTACGCTTGACTTAAATGCATACACGTATCTTTCTGATGAGTTTAAGTGATTTATGTATGATTAAATAATGTAAAAATGAAGCTCCCCGACGGAGTGTGTTCAAGGATTTGAGCGCGCATCCGCCGGGGATTTTTTTGATTTAAGAACGATTTGAAAACATATTGCAAACGAATATATGAATGTGTTGACATTTTTTTTTTTTTTTGTTATACTCTAACCATAAATAAAAAGTGAGTAATTTAATATGATTGATTTCGTTGGTTTATTGCTGAAACGAGTGTTTTTTTATTCTTTTAAAAAACACTTTTTGTTTTGGTATTTATATCTCGGGCGTCAAATTAAAGAATCGTTTTATTTAAACAGAAGGAAAAAATGCATTAATGAACGTACGTGATTTGCTTTCACGTATGAATGGAGGTAATGAGTATGAAGAATACAAGATTAAAGAGGGCCATTGCCATACTGATGTCATTGGCAATTATGGCAACCCTTGTAAGTGGCTTGGAATTATTTAGTTTGAATGTGAAAGCTGATACTGCTTCGGTTACGGTGGGAAATCATGGTTATCCGTATGGAAGCGGAATGGACAGTGGAATTACGTTTAATGTGGATGTTACTGTGACAGAAGCTTCTACTTACCAGTGGTATGTTTCTTCGGACGCGGGAGCAACATATTCTGAAGTGGAAGGGAAGAGCGGGAATCTTGCAGCCACGGATACGTCATTTTCAACAGTGTTTTCGAATTCTGAGTTGACCGAGGGCAACTGGTATAAATGCAGATTTAACGGTGATGCGACAAATGAAACAACACCGTTAATGGTTATGACAGGATACAGCGGTTATTATCTTTCAAATGGACAGATGGCGTATACTATATATGGAAGCGAAACGGATGTAAGGTTTGATGTTATCGGAAAATATCAGGGGAATTGGATAACACGAACTTCGTATGATCGATATTGGCAGTTATATACTTCTACAGAGGCTGAGCCTGATGCGTCATGTGTCGGAGGAAATACCGGCGGAAGCAGTACCGCCGTTTTGGATTATATCAAAGTATATTTTTTACAAAATGATTATGATGGTTCATATGATACATCCAATGACTCAGCCCCGCATACAATGATTTTTGAAACGAAAATTGCAGAAACTGAGCATGCGTTTTGTTTTGGTTCGGATGTAATGGTAAATGGTAATGATTATGCACCTTGTACCGCGGTTTTTGCGACAAACGGAAATTTACGCCAGATTCAGCTTGTTGATGCAGACTCCGTGGATGTAATTGAGGATGATGATCCTGCTTTGGTTGTTAATACCTCGTATTCGGTTCCCACAAAGTATTATGTCGGATATTGGGGTAACAGGCTGGCATTTGGATTTGGAACGTCGTCTGATTCGAATAATGACTCTTATTCGGAGTATTATACATATGATGCTTTAGGACATGTAACGCAGGTTACGGGTACGGATTCAGGTATAAGCGCATCATATACAAATCTTAGTGCAGGAGCAGTTGTAACGTATGCCTTCAGTATGGGGACGGTTTCTCAAACGGGAGCTGTAAGCGGAAATATAAATTATTCTAATGAAACTTTGGATGGACTTGACGCAAATTCTGTATATGAAGTAACTGTTACAAGTGGAGATAATACAACAACTTATGTAATAACGACTGATGCTGACGGAAGTTTAGCTCTTAGTGGAACTGATAATAACGGAGTTACATATGATTTATTTGGCAAGGAGATTTCAGTAGTAAAGCAAGGCTCTTCCGACTCTCCGTTAGAGACCGAGATTGTAGGAAGACCGTCTGCAGAGGAGGCTGATACATCAGGGACGGACGATGATGATAATGCGAATTCGCCTGCGGATGTGGGGACAGACACTGTAATATCTACTGAAACAACAATTACAATTAATATTGATACGGATGATGCAACCAAAATGGCGCAGGAATACCGTATTTTTGATGAAGACGGAAATGAGCTGGAGGGATATGGCTGGGTTACACCAAATCAGTCAACAGGTGTGCTTAGCTTTACCGGACTTACTTCCGGTCAGACATATATTGTAAAAGCAAGAATTCCTGCGACACAGATGAGCCCGGCTTCAATTCCTTCTTCAGGAATAACTATAAGGACAATTGGTACGGTAAATGTTACCGTGGCAAGTGCTTTGACGGCTACATATGACGGAAATCCTCATTCGTTTACTGTTACCCCAAATCCGTCAGACGCTTTGGTTGAGTATTCGTTAGACCCGGATGAGGATTATGGCTCATCAGACGGAACCATAACGAATGCCGGCACTTATACCGTTTACTACAGAGTTACTAAATCAGGATACAGAACTGCATATGGAAGTTTTGAAGTAACAATTGCCAAAGCGCAATTGGATGAACTGGAGCCGGCTTCTGAAACGCTTTTGGGTACTGAGTCCGGTACGGATAAATCGGTGGATATTTCTGCATATTTATACGGCACATCTTCGCTTGTAAGTTATACAGTAACCGGCGAAATTGCTGATTATATTACAGTGACGGGTATTAATAACGGAAAATTGGTTTATACACTTGCTGAAAATACTCCGGCGGGAGCGACCGGTAATATAACAGCGGTTATACAAAGTGATAATTATGAAAACTATACATTAGTTATTCCTGTGCTCGTGGCAAGCAGGGAAGCAAAGGTTACGTTGAATGAAGAAGGTTTAACCGGTAGTGCGGTAAGCAATGTTACATGTAACGGACTTTCTGATTTTGTGGAAAGTCTTTCGGATTATGATGTTTCCGTTGAACTTTTGGTTAAGCCGGTTGATGAATCAAATATCGATGCGACAACAGTTGCTGATATTAAAGAAGCGGCAAAAATAACTTTTACACTTTTTTCCGCAGATGAAATTAATTATGACTTTATTGATATGTCGATTATTAAGACAATAACTGAAGGGGCAAGTCAATCAGAATCGGCTGTTGCGGATGTTGGAAACGTGCTTGAAATATGTATAACATATGATCTTACCGGTAAGTATAATCCGGTAGTTATAAGAGAGCATGAGGGAGACACGCTTGTATTTGCAAGACTGGATTCCCGTCCGACGGATAATTTTGTTGACGGAACATATTATATAGACGGAAATGATACAATTTATATTTATACAAGGTATTTTTCGACATATACGGTTGCATATACGACCGCATCAACAACCGCATCAACAACAGCTGAATCAGTTTCTACAGATGTAGCTACAGGTGACGATTCGGTTAAAGTTTGGGTTATCCTGCTTATTTTGACTCTTGCTGCGGGAGTCGTTATTTCAAACAAAAACAAGAAAGCTTATATAGAAGCATAATTTTTACCTTCTGTTTACGGGAAGAAAGGGTGTCTTTGGCACCCTTTTTTCCGTGTTTTCATGTCTGCAAATTTTTCTGAAAAAAACAGAAAATAATGGTTAAGGAATTTTGTTTCCTATCCGATAAAATATGTGAAATGAAAATTTCAGCGTGTTTTGTAATACGAAAATTAAACAAAATGCGTAAATGTCCAGGGACGGACGAGAAAGGAGCGGCCTATGCGTATCGATGCCTATAATACAATTTCACAGATTTATGGCGTTTCTAATGCCAAGAAAACGGCGGGTACAACGAAGGCGAGTGAAACTGATAAAGTTGAAATCTCGGATTTTGGAAAAGAATTAGGGATTGCCAAACAGGCAGTTAAGTCAAGCTCTGATGTCAGGGAGGATAAGGTAGCAGAAGTCAAGGCAAGAATTAACGACGGAACTTACGACTTCAGCTCATCTGGTCTAGCAGACAGGTTATTGTCAAAAGCAGAGGCAGAAGCTGAAGCAATATAGTCTATAGAGTATGCCGCCCTGGCATACATCTATAGGCAATCCTCTCGTAAGTGACGACAGCAGGAGAGAAATGGCAAGTCTTATTGAAAATCTTATTGATGTTCTGAATACCGAATACTCGCTGTATGAAGAGCTGTACCAATTATCACTTAAGAAGACTCCGGTAATT
>CAJOOB010000041.1 GCA_905236025.1 uncultured Lachnospiraceae bacterium | reverse complement strand
GGCAGGCACATAAACGGCCTGAACCGAAGTAATTGAACCGTTCTTTGTAGAAGTGATACGTTCCTGCAAAGCACCCATTTCCGTCTGAAGCGTCGGCTGGTAACCAACGGCTGAAGGCATACGGCCAAGCAAAGCTGAAACCTCAGAACCTGCCTGTGTAAATCTGAAGATGTTATCAATGAAAAGAAGCACGTCCTTTCCACCTTCATCTCTGAAATACTCGGCCATCGTCAGTCCCGTTAAGCCAACTCTCATTCTGGCTCCCGGCGGCTCATTCATCTGACCGAATACCATTGTTGTTTTGTTAATAACGCCCGATTCCTTCATTTCGTAATACAGGTCGTTACCTTCTCTCGTACGCTCACCAACGCCCGTGAATACCGAGTATCCGCCGTGCTCAGTGGCAATATTTCTGATAAGCTCCTGAATAAGAACCGTCTTACCAACGCCGGCACCGCCGAAAAGACCAATCTTACCACCCTTTTGATAAGGGAAGAGAAGATCAACGACCTTAATACTGGTTTCAAGCATTTCTGCTTTTGTTGATTGTTCTTCAAAGGCAGGAGCTTTCCTGTGTATTGGAAACTTCTTTTCTGTCTGTGGAGCTTCCCCGTTATCAATAGGTTCACCAAGCACGTTAAAAATTCTTCCAAGCGTGTTTTCTCCAACAGGAACAGTGATTGGAGCACCTGTTGCGGTAACATCCATTTTCCTTACAAGACCATCCGTTGGACCCATCGCGATACATCTAACAACGTCATCGCCAAGGTGCTGTGCAACTTCAACCGTAAGAACAGAACCGTCCGTACGCGTAATCTTGAGCGCTTCGTTAATTTCCGGCAAGCTTCCGTTTGGGAACTTAACGTCAAGCACGGCGCCAACGATTTGGACAATCTTGCCAGTGTTTGTTTCTGCCATCTGTTTCACTCCTTTATGTTAGCCAAGTGCATCCGCACCCGCTATTATTTCTGTTAATTCGTTTGTGATAGAACTCTGTCTTGCTCTGTTATACTTAAGCGACAAATCTTCTATCATTTCCTCGGCATTGCTTGTCGCCGAATCCATGGCTGCCATTCTGGCACCGTTCTCGCTGGCAACAGCCTGAATAAGGGCTCCGAAGATAATTGAACTCATGTATTTTGGAATAACAACGTCCAATACTTCATCTTCTTCCGGTTCAAAGTTCATAAGAGTCTTTGAATCCTCTGCGGAAACCTCTTCATCCGTCTTATCCACAGGAAGCAACTTAAGAAGAGTGGGAATATGGCTTACCGTGTTCTTAAAGAACGTATAAGCAATATAGATTTCACCAATCTCACCCGCTTCGAAGGCTTTAAGCACCTCCTGGCAAATGTCCATTGCATCCCTGTAAATCGGCTGTTCCATCACATCCGAGAAATCCTTACCCAACGAATATCCACGCTTAACCAACGCATCTCTTGCCTTGGTACCCACAGAATAAATAACTGTGTTGTCTTTCGTAAACGCTTCGTTGTTAGTGATGAGCTTAACCATGTTCGAGTTATAACCGCCGGCCAAACCACGATTTGAAGAAAGGATAATAACCGCTTTCTTCGCATCCGGATTGTCCGATTGCTGCAAGTACCTGTGATTTATGGTACCCGAACGGGCAAGCACGGTTTTAACCGTCTTATACATTTCATCAAAATAAGGCTTAGCGCTTTCAGCTCTGGATCTGGCTTTTTGAAGCTTAACAGTAGCAACAAGTTTCATTGCCTTAGTAATCTGTCCGGTACTTCTGACACTGTTCTTGCGCCTCTGTATATCTCTCATTGATGCCATTAAGATCACCTGCCTTTATCTCGAATTCTTGTATTCTTCAATTGCCTTCTTCAACTTCTCTTCCATTTCATCCGACAATACCTTTGTATCTTTGATACTTGCAGGAATTTCCGGATATTTGGTATCAATAAGATCAAAAAGACCTTTCTGGAAATCGAGAATATCCTCAACCTCAATATCGAGGAGATATTTTCTTGTAGCAGCATAGATAATTATAACCTGGTATTCAACCGGCATCGGCTGATACTGTGGTTGCTTCAAAACTTCCCTGATTCTGACACCCTGATCAAGTTTTTCCTTGGTATCGGCATCAAGTTCCGAACCAAACTGAGCAAAGGAAGCAAGTTCACGATACTGTGCAAGCTCTACTCTGATTGGAGCCGCAAGCTTTTTAATAGCCTTAATCTGAGCGGCACCACCAACTCTTGATACGGAAAGACCTGCATTAACAGCCGGTCTGAAGCCCGAATTAAACATTTCGGTTTCAAGATAAATCTGGCCATCGGTAATTGAAATAACGTTGGTCGGAATATATGCAGAAACGTCGCCTGCCTGGGTTTCAATGATTGGAAGAGCAGTAAGCGAGCCGCCTCCCAACTCATCTGAAAGCCTTGCGGCTCTCTCCAAAAGTCTTGAATGAAGATAGAAAACATCACCCGGGTAAGCTTCACGTCCCGGCGGACGTCTAAGAAGCAGGGAAAGTGTACGATATGCCGTTGCATGCTTACTTAAATCATCGTAAACAATAAGCACATCTTTGCCGTTTTCCATCCATTCCTCACCAATAGCGCATCCTGCGTATGGTGCAATATACTGTAACGGTGCAAGCTCAGAAGCTGTTGAAACAACAACCGTTGTATAAGACATTGCTCCGTATTCTTCAAGGGTTTTAACAAGGCTTGCAACCGTACTTGCCTTCTGGCCGATAGCCACGTAAATACAATTTACACCCTGTCCCTTCTGATTAATGATTGTGTCGATCGCGATGGCCGTTTTACCGGTCTGACGGTCTCCTATGATAAGCTCTCTCTGACCTCTGCCTATAGGTACCATTGCATCAATAGCTTTAATACCTGTCTGAAGCGGAGTATCAACCGATTTACGTGTAATAACGCCCGGTGCTACTCTTTCGATAGGTCTAAACTTTTTGGCATCTATAGGTCCTTTTCCGTCTACCGGCTGACCGAGCGCATTAACAACACGGCCTACAAGCTCGTCACCAACAGGCACTTCAGCAACACGACCGGTTGTTTTAACCATATCGCCTTCACTGATTGCGCTTGAGTCGCCAAGCATAACAACACCGGCATTATCTTCCTCTAAGTTGAGGACCATTCCGTATACTTCGTTAGGGAATTCTAAGAGTTCGCCCTGCATGGCATTTTCAAGTCCATGAACACGGGCAATACCGTCTGCAACCTGAATAACAGTACCTACATCGGACACTTCCATAGTAGCAGAATAGTTCTTAATCTGTTCTTTGATTACTGAACTGATTTCTTCAGGTCTCAAATTCATAGAATTCAGTCACCTCTTTTCTGTAATAATATGCGTATATTACGCAAGCTGAATGTCATAAAGTTCTCTGGTAAGATTGTTAATCTTGGATTTAACCGTAGAATCAACAACCCTGTCATTAATCCTTATGACCATGCCGCCAATAAGAGAATTATCCACGGCATAATTCATTTCAAAACTTGTATACTTACTTGTTTCAAGAAGTTTATCCACAAGTTTCTTCTTTTGGTCCTCATTAAGCTCTACCGCGGTAGTCACATAACAAACACCTATTTTTTTGTATTCCTTGACTCTGGCTATGTAATATTCAAGGCAGGCTTTCATTGCGCCCTGACGGTCTTTAACGACAAGTTGCTTTAAAAAACCCAATGTGTCGTCTAAGATACGTCCCTTGAAGGTCTTTTCCAAAAAGGCTTCTTTTTCTTCTCTTGAAATCTTTGGGTGATTAAGGAATTTCTTAAGATCTTCATTCTCATCCAATACAACAATCAAAGCCTTAACTTCTTCATATACCTCATCAACGTTATTTCTTTCCAAAGACAGGTCAAACAATGCATCGCCGTAAATTTTTTCAATTAACTTTGCCATGTTTTATCACCTATCTCTCTGAGCGTTTCATCGAAAAGTTCCGATTGCTTGTCTGAATCAATAGAGGAAGATACATACTTCTGAGCCAGGAGTGCAGACACTTCAATGATCTGTTTCTTAACTTCATCCGCTGCCTTGCTCTTTTCGAGTTCTGCCTCACGTTTGGCATTCTCAATAATTCTTGAAGCTTCCTCTCTTGCCTGCTCAACGATTTTTTCTTCGTTTTTGAGGGCCTTCTTACGAGCTTCCGAGAGAATAACTTCGGATTCTTTATCGGCCTGTTTCAAATGCTCTTCGTATTCAGCCTTAAGCTGCAAGGCATCTTCCTTGTTCTTTTCAGCCTCTTCACGCTCCTTAGTAATCCTTTCCTGTCTGTCGGTAAGCACCTTCCTGATTGGATTGAACAAAATATATGAAAGGAATATAAAAAGAACTAACACGTTAATTGCCAATATGCACGCACTAAAAAGCATGTTGGCGTCAAGATCAAAAATGTGTTCTGATGTGACTCCCTCTTCCGCAGCCTCCAAAAGTACGGTTGTATATGGCGTTAAATTGCTAAACAGTTCCAAGGTTTCGCCTCCTTTCTCCTATATTCAATAAGCACTTAATTTTAATAGCTACCCTTAAAAGGCTTAACGAACATAAGAATAATTGCAACAGCAAAACCATAAAGACCTGTTGTTTCCGCAACGGCCTGTCCCAAAAGCATGGTAGTTGTAACATCTGACTTAGCGCCAGGGTTTCTACCAACTGCTGCAGCCGCCTGACCTGCTGCATAACCTTGTCCGATACCAGGTCCAACACCTGCTATCATCGCAATACCTGCACCAACTGCAGACATGGCACTAATAAACTGTTCACCAGTAACTTGATTCATAATAAATCCTCCGTTTTCTGAAAATTTTAATCTGCGATCTTGTTGCTAATGTATACCATCGTCAACATCGAGAATACGTAAGCCTGAATAACACCTGAAAAAAGATCAAAGTAGATATGCAGGAACGCCGGTATACCCGTCGTGATTGGTGGTGACAACAATCCGTAAATAAGTCCCATCATAACCGTGCCCGATAAAACGTTACCGAACAAACGCAATGAAAGAGATAACGGAACTGCCAATTCGCCTATTAAGTTAATAGGGAACAAGATCGGGGTCGGTTTAAACAATTCTGTTATGTGACCAATTTTATTCTTCTTAAAACCACAATAATTGATCATAAGAAAAGTCATGATACCTAACGGGAATGTAATGCTGTAGTCCGCCGTCGGCGGTCTCAAACCGAAGATACCGGAAATATTACATATAAGCACAAATAAAAGAATTGTGCCAATGTAATTTCTAAATCTCGGCGCATTAGCACCCATAATACCTTTGACCATGTTGTCAACAAATTCAACTACCATTTCGAAAATGTTTTGCAACATGCCCGGCGTTTCGCCCGGTTTGTGTGCCATTACTTTCTTACGGACCAAAAGGGCTAAAATGACAATAACAATGTCCACAATCAAAAGACAGACATGCGTCGTTGTCAGGTAGAAGTTTTGGCCAAACAGTTTAAACTCGTACAGGTACTTGATATAAAAATCAGCTTCCCTTTCCGCCACATTCTCACCGTCCTTCTTCCGTGTATTTAAAAAATTTATGGGTAACAGGCTGTAAATAAGCCGCTACTTTCAAAGAAAATAAACCAAACAGTGCGGCAATGGGATCAGCAAATCCAAAAATAATCATTGCTACAATAATAACCGCAACCGTAAGTGCCCGAACAATCACCGCGATTCTGTGTTTCTTAACAGCATCATGTTCGTAAAGCGTAACCTGTTTTTCGATAGAGACAGCCATGGCAATAACCATGCCCATTGCGACCGCCCCGCCTATCAAAAATCCAACCGTTTCATACAAAGCTTTTAATCCGCTGCTTCTTAAAAAAACAGCCAAAATAATAATTTCCCCCACTGCCAGATAAATGCCGCAGCCAACAAGTAATTCGATTAACATCGATTTACTGCTTATCCTTTTTAGTATCACCAACAACTCCTTTTGCCAGCTTGTAAGCGTTACGCCCGCCGGCTAAAATTCCTGCTATTAGTAACGGAATTGTAAAACAGGTGTCGAATTTTTTATCAAGAAAAACCCCAATTGCAAGGCACAAGAAAGTAGGTACCATAACACTAATACCTAACTGAGAAATTAAAGCAAGCGCCCTAAAAACTTCTTTTTTATATCCTTTTTCGGGTTTAGACATATTATTCCACACTTATAAAAGTAAATTCACAACTAATGACGTAATTATAGCATTTTAAGGCGGCAATGTCTATAAAAATTATGGAAAAAAGCCGTTTATGAAAAAAATAAGGCCGCAAAAACAGATAAAAACATCATTGTTTTTGCAGCCATAAATCATAAATCATAATTCAATTTCAACTTTTCTTCCGGTATCTTCGTACTTAGTGTACTTAACGCCCGAGTAACCGAGCATCTTTTTGGATGCCGTAACAGACGGAGTTCCCTCGTACTTGTTTTCCGCGTAAATAACTTCTTTAATGCCGCACTGTATAATGGCTTTAGCGCACTCATTACAAGGAAAAAGCGTAACGTACATCTTTGCACCCTCAAGGCTTCCTCCGCGATAATTCAAAATAGCGTTAAGTTCACTGTGAGTGGTGTAAAAATATTTGTTAAGCACAGGATCCGGGTTGTCCCTGTTCCACGGAAAAACATCATCCGAGCAGCCGCGCGGCAATCCGTTATATCCCATGGATAATATCTTATTGTCCTCACTTACAATACAGGCACCAACCTGAGTGTTCGGGTCCTTAGAGCGCATTGCGGAAAGCTTTGCGACTCCCATAAAATACTCATCCCAGCTGATATAATCTTCTCTTTTTTCGCTCATAAATCCCCCTAGTCCTCAATAAGATTGATTCTTCTTATATGACGCTCATCATTGGAAAAAGGAGTATCAAGGAACGTATCAACAATCTTGAGTGCAAGGCCCGGTCCCACAACTCTTCCGCCTAAAGCAAGAACATTGGCATCATTGTGAAGTCTTGTAGCTTCCGCAGAAAAACAGTCCGTGCAAAGCGCACAGCGAATACCCTTAATCTTGTTAGCGGTAATGGAAATACCAATACCCGTGCCGCAAATAAGAATACCCTTATCACACTCACCGCTTACAACGGCGTTGGCAACAGCTTTGCCGTAAATCGGGTAATCCGTGGACTTTTCATCATACGTTCCAAAATCCTTGTATTCAAGCCCTCTTTCAGTGAGATGCTTCATAATTTCCTGCTTCAATAAAAAACCGCCGTGGTCACATCCTATTGCTATCATTTCTTCCTCTTTCCGCCGCGCAAAATCCTCACACTTCGCTTGGCACTGTATATTTATTTTAGTGGTAATAATTACGCAGCTTTTCGGATTTGTCATATCGGCAAATCCATAAACTTAATTATACTTCTATCAGTTCGTATCCGCAAGCTTTAATCAGGCGGTTCATTATGGCCTGCCCAAGCCCTTTTTGCTCAAAACTTTCGCCATAAATAACATCCACACCCAAGTCATCAAACTCCCTTAACACGTCATATAAAGAAGCAGCAACCGTTTCAGGCTGATTTCTGTTACCAAGGCTTAAAACAACCGCATCCTTTGGATAACGCAAAACCGTATCATCAGTAGCCGCAATACCCACTTTCTTTCCTTCGGAAAGGCTCTTTTTTGCCAAAGAATCAATGGTTTCAATCACCTTTTCAAGTTCACCGCTATACATTGAAAAAGAAGCTTTCGGCGCGTAATGTCTGTATCTCATACCCGGAGCCTTCGGCTTGCTTTGTCCTGCTTCCTCCTTAGATTTGGCAAGAACAACCTTGTCATACAAAACAGAGCCGACAACAGACTCCGCCATTTCAGCCGTAATAAAACCCGGTCTTAAAATAACAGGTATTTCGGAAGTAACATCAATGATGGTGGATTCGAGGCCAATGTCGGCACTGCCTCCGTCCAAAATAACATCGATTTTACCGTTAAGATCATCCTTAACATGAGACGCCCTGGTAGGAGACGGTCTGCCTGAAGAATTTGCACTTGGCGCTGCTATTGGCACGTTAGAAGCCTTAATAAGCGCTCTTGCAACAGGGTGAGACGGCATTCTTACAGCAACCGTATCAAGCCCGCCCGTGGTTTCATACGGAACACAGTCTGCCTTATTAAACACCATGGTAAGCGGCCCCGGCCAAAAAGCCTCCATCAAAGCCTTGGCGGCTTTGGGAACACACTTAACAATCCCGTCAAGCTCCGAAAACTCCGAAATATGTAAAATCAAAGGATTGTCCGAAGGACGCCCCTTCGCGGCATACACTTTCCTTGAAGCCTCCGGGTCAAGCCCGTTTGCTCCCAGCCCGTAAACCGTTTCCGTTGGAAACGCAACAAGGCCTCCGGC
>CAJOOB010000040.1 GCA_905236025.1 uncultured Lachnospiraceae bacterium | reverse complement strand
GTCAATGAATAAAACTGCCTGGAGAGGCAGTTAAACACAAGATTTTTTATGCGATAGGAATCGTGCCAACGATTACTTGACAGAAACACATCTTTCCACCGCCGTTGAATAATGGGTGATTTTATGCTAATATTTAAGAAGCTAATTAACACAGGAGGCCGAATTTAAGCAGATGGTTATCAATATTTATTATGGCGGTCGCGGTATTATTGAAGATCCAACGTTGTACGTTTTACAAAGAATTGAAAAGGTTCTTGATGAACTCGCAATTTCACACACAAGATACAATCTTTATGATATGCGAAACAACATTACAACTTTACCGCAAACATTTAAAAATGCAGACGGCATAATCATTGCCGACAACGTTGAATGGCTGGGACTTAGCGGCCTTACTCATCAGTTCCTTGATGCATGCTGGTTCTACGCTGACAAAGAAAAAATCAGTTCTTTATATATGACACCGGTTGTTGTATCAACTACTTACGGTGAAAAAGAAGCGCACAACACTCTGATAAAAGCCTGGGAAATGCTTGGAGGCAAGCTCTGTGACGGCATTTCCTGTTATGTTTCTGATACAATTGAATTTGAATCAAATCCTGTTTATGCTGATTTGATTGAGCATATTACCGAAAATATCAGACGATCAATCGTCCAAAAGCGTGTAAAACTGCCATCAAGCAACTACGCTTTAAGACAAACCCTTACAAAAGCTTCCTTAGAGCTTACACCAAAGGAAAGTGAACAGTTATCAAAATATGTTTCAGATGAAGTTTATGTTCAGAAGCAAAAGGAAGATATTGAAGAGCTTTCCGCCCATTATAAGCAAATTCTTGGCGCGCAGGGCACAGATATAAAGTCAGCGCTTGTCAATACATTTAATAATCACTTTACCAAAAAGTCTGATTTAAATGCAACATATCAATTTATTATTGATGATAAGACTTATCTTTATATGGCAATACAAAACGGCGAGCTTACCTTAAATTACGAAAAGCGAGATAATACGGATGTTATCATAAAACTTACATCGGACACATTATCTAATATCACATATGGCAGAATCACTTTCCAGGGCGCATTCATGACCAGTGTTATGAAACTTAAAGGTAATATGGGTTTAGTTCGCGCCCTTGATACCGCTTTTAATTTTATGGATTAGAAAGTTGAGGAATAACTATGAAAGACGATAGCTGTATTTTTTGTAAACTTGCAAACGGTGACATCAAAACAAACATTGTGTATGAAGATGAAACATTTACCGCAATCCTGGATGCAAGTCCTGTTGTAAACGGACACACACTTATAATCCCGAAGAATCACTGTAAGAATCTCTTGGATTTACCACAGAATGAAGCTTCAAAGCTTATGATGACCGCTCAAAAAATTGCAAAAGCAATGATGGAAGAGCTTAATCTTGACGGAATTAATCTTATTCAGAACAACGGTGAAGCTGCCGGGCAAAGTGTATTCCATTTTCATTTACACCTTATTCCAAGAAAGTCTAATGACAATTTAAACTGCTTCCCAACTCCGGGAACTCTTGATCAGACATGGGCAGACAATTATCTTAAAGCAATGAAAGAAAAGCTTGCAAAATAAGGAAGTATCAAAATGTCAAAGAAAATAATTCTTACCGGTGGAGGAACCGCCGGACATGTAACACCAAACATTGCCCTCTTACCATATTTAATGGACGGAGGGTTTGAAGTTTTATACGTTGGTTCTTATACAGGTATTGAACAGAAATTAATCACAGATCTCATGCCTTTATACGAAGGTAAACTCTCATATATCGGCATATCTTCAGGCAAATTCAGACGTTATATGTCTGCGAAAAACTTTTCGGATCCTTTCAGGGTTTTAAAGGGCTTCAAGGAATCAAAAAAGATAATTAAAGCCTTTAAGCCTGATGTTGTCTTTTCAAAAGGCGGATTTGTAAGCGTACCTGTGGTTTATGCCGCCGCTAAATACAAGGTACCGACAATCATCCACGAATCTGACATGACACCGGGCCTTGCAAATAAGCTCGCAATTAAAAAGGCCGATAATATCTGCCACAATTTCCCTGAGACAGCAGCCTCTCTCCCAAAAGGAAAAGCCGTTTTTTCAGGTTGCCCAATCAGAGAAGAGCTTTTATCCGGAAATAAAAACGAAGGTAAGAAAATATGTAATTTCACGGACGATAAGCCTGTATTACTTGTTATTGGCGGAAGTCTGGGTGCTTTACACGTTAATACCGCAATAAGAGAAGCATTACCTGATTTAATAAAGACCTTTAATGTTGTTCATCTTTGTGGTAAGGGTAAGGTTGATAACTCGCCAGAAATAACTGCTACAAAAGGATATGTACAGTTTGAATACATTGATAAAGAATTAAAGCATCTCTTTGCACTTGCTGATATTGTGGTGTCAAGAGCAGGTGCAAACGCAATATGTGAGTTACTTGCTTTAAAAAAGCCGAACCTTTTGATCCCGCTTTCTGCAAAAGCAAGCAGAGGTGACCAAATTCTTAATGCAAAATCCTTTGAGAAACAGGGATTCAGCATGGTTTTGGAGGAAGAAGACCTAAACCGTGAAACACTGCTTGATTCTATTAATGAATTATATAAAAACAGAGAATCCTTTATTAAGAATATGAGTGAATCTGACATGATGAATGCTTCAAAAACCATATATGATTTGATTTGTTCAAAGCTTAAATAAAATCATTTATCAAAAATGACCCGTGATAAGACTTCTTATCCCGGGTCATTTCTCTATTTTAAATTTTTGCTACTATTTTAAATTCATCTTTGATGAGATATATGTATACTCATCCTTAATCTCCTCTAAGCTCTTAACCTCGTTGGAGAATTTAAGCCTTGCAACGGTTATTGGCTTTGACTTCTGATAAATATCCGCACCAAAGTATATGCTCTGAATCTCATGCATGGTTGGAACCTTGTTTCTGTATCCAACCGGCGCACCATCAACAAAAAGCCTTGATACTTCGGTCTTTGAATTATAGGAAATAACTATATTGTACCAACGTTCCCTTTTCATTCTTGCAGAATACAAAACGTCGTACCAGCCTTCCTGATCATACTTATCCTTTATTCTGTAACCCATTACACCACCAAAGCACATTGGGTGAATGGACATGAAACCTGTATCGTATTCAACGTACAAAATACTCTGCCAATCAAAGTATTCGCTGTTATTAAGCCAGAAGGAAATTGTATAACTGCCTTCGTTTAATACCTCTTTAGGTAGCTTGATGTAGTTCTTCTCCACATCGCCTCCCGGTATTCTAATAGCCTTTTCACCATAAAGTACACCGTCAACAAATTCCGGCTCCTCACCGATACATACGCCGACATACTTGCCGTTCTTATCAATGAGGTTATCTCTGAATTCAAATTCAATATCTCTGATCCTTCTGTTACCATGCTCAATCGCAAAGCTTTCAAACTGATTAACAGGCATTGGTCTTGCGTAATAAAAGCCCTGTGCAATCTCGCAGCCATATCTTACAAGCAATTCAACCTGATCAACAGTTTCAACACCTTCAGTAACAATATCCAGTTTCAAATCCTTAATCATGCCAATGACATTCTTAATAATCTTCTGACTCTTACTGTTATTTTCGCATCTGTTAAGGAATTCCTTATCAAGCTTTATTGTATCAACCGGCATATCCTTCAAAATATTAAGTGAAGAATATCCCGAACCAAAGTCGTCTACGGAAAGTAAGAAGCCCACATCCTTGAGCCTTTCCATTATTCCGATAAACTTCTTGTTATCATCAAGGAAAATATTCTCCGTAAGTTCAAGTTCAATCTCAGCCGGATTAATATTGTACTTCTTGGCTATCATCTGTAAATTGGAAACAAAATCACTGTTTGCAAGATGAAGTCTGGACATGTTTACGGAAATGATTACATCCTCGCGACCTTCCTCTTTCCAGCGTTTCTTAAGCTTACAAACTTCCTCAAACATGTAGAAATCCAAAGCAATAATAAAACCGTTATTTTCAAAGATTGGAATAATCTTACCGGGCATAACCAGACCTTTTTCCGGATGAATCCAACGAACTAACGCTTCCGCGCCATATAAGGTTCCCGTAACCATATTCATCTTCGGCTGAAGGTAAAGCTGGAATTCTTCATTTTCAAGCGCTTTATTCATTTCGCTTTCAATTTCCTTCTTTTCTTCAATCTTTCTCTGAAGCTTATCGCCAAAATATTCAAACCTATGGCCATAGATCCCTTTAATTTCTTTTCTCGCAAAATCAGCGTTTGCAATTATATTTCTTGGAGAAACCCTGTTTTCCTTATCAATCTGACAGAAACCTGTTCTAAAATCGATATATACCGTATTTGAGAACATACTAAAGACTTTCTGACGAACCTTTGCATAAACAGATTCCATACGTTCTTTTAAATGTTCTTCCGTATCTTTTTTTAGCAAAACGCCAAACAAATCGCCGTTTTCGTGGAAAACATATTCGCCGTTCTTTTCTTCAAACTCGCTTATGAGCGCCTTTGCAAGAATATTTAAAACCTTGGTTCCGTTGTCATACCCGTAAATATTATTTATACTCTTAAAATTGTCAATATCAAGACTTGCATAAACATAGCCAAACTCCTGCTTTGAAACCAACGCGTAAAGTCTGTCATTTAAGAAATTGAGATTATAAAGGTTATAATCCTTATCCTTATATGCAAGTTCAGCAAGACGTTTATCCGTATCCGTGGCCTTTTTCTGAACAAAGAAGAAGAGGAAAAGAATGATAAGCACAAATGCGACAGAGCCACAAATCGCTAAAGCGAAAAGCTTCATTGCATCTTCAAACTGCGATTTAAAATCAACAATCGCAAAGAACCTATAATCCAGATCTGCATCAAACTCCACATAAAGGACAATTTTAAACGTGCCATCCTCTTTTATAATGGCATACCCTTCATCCTTGGTTGCATATGAGGAGACGAAATTTTCATATGTATTTGTTTCAAATTTGACCGTACGAAGATACGCAAAAAGATTTTCCTGCGCATCATCTTCAGAAACTGTACCGGAAAAAGTAACGATATTACCGTTAATATCAACAATGAATTCATTAACCTCATCGCTGCCGAAACGTTCTGCGGTATAAGGATATGTTGTTGATAATTCCTCCTGAATTGCGATGATACCTGTTAAATCGCCGTTTGAATCAAACCTTCCGTATGTGTAATAAACGCTGCAAAGGTTTCCTTCACGCAACAAAAACATTCTTTCTTTAAGGGTTTCATCCTCCATGTAAAAGTCTCTTATTTGATTTGACAATTTAGATGTAAAATCTGTGGTAGAAACATAATCATAAAGGCCTTCGCCGTATATGTAAGACGCTGAAACGATGGTTGGATTTGAATTTACGGCATTGGACAAAACCGCCTCCATATCCTCCTCTTCCGTTTCCTGCTCAAGAGCATAAAAATATTCCGGAACATAGTCTCTATACACGGTTCCCATACCAACCATAAATGCTCTTTGCGTTGCGCACTTGTCCTGCAACGTATACAGCATATTCTTGGTAGTATCGCTGACAACCGTGATAAAGGTTATTGTTATATATAAAATTACAAAGATTATCAAAGATACCGCAATTGCCCACCCGGTTGTCTTTGTACTGTTTCTTTTATAAACCTTCATATTTCCACCTAAAACAAAATCAAGACATAAAACTTATTTTATTATACAATAAATATCAGCGTTTTGCACCATTTTTTATAAAAAATACCCGTCATTTTGTATTTTTTTTGAAAAATTGCTTTCAAATTAAAATGACGGGTATTATTATTCTTTTTTAAGTTAAACTATATCTCATCTGAAACTTCAGCAATAAAACGATTAATAAGCTCCTTTTCCTCAGGAATATTATAGTAAAGTCTTGAAGCAGCAACAACAGGAAGCCATCTCTTCACATAAATCTTATCCGTTCCCGTTTTTGAACAGAAAATATCAAGATATTCTTCCGCTGCTTCAGGCTTATACATTGTAATCCACAAGAAAGATCTTGCCGCATCCGCACTTGCATTACCGTAAGTTGCATGATTCCAGTCAATAATATATGGCTCATCGCCATTATCCGGAATCACAACGTTTGTCGTTGAAAAATCACCATGACAAAGCTTTTTATGTTTCGGTGCGCTGTCTAATCTTGTAAGCAGCTCGTATTTCACTTCTTTATAAATCTCGTCAGAATCATTGATTCTTTTATAAATCTTATCCTGCAAAGAATCAAGCGAAGAACCGTCCTTTGCGTGAATATCCATTTGGATGTCAACAAACATATTCATATATTCGTCGACCTTTTCAGGTTTTTTTGTAATCATTTCGCCAATGGTTTTTCCTTGAACATAATCCATAACAAGTGCCCATTTACCATCAATCGAAGTAACTTCATGAATTACCGGCACATGAAGTCCCGTTCTTTCAACCTTTGCTGTAATTAATGCTTCGTTAAGCACCAACTCCTTTGGATAATCCTCGTTAAAGAGTTTGATAGCCAGATTGCCGTCACGGTATACCGAATTGTACTTCCCTTTTGCAATAAGATTATTTAAATTCATCCTGTCTCCATCCCGGGTTGCCGTTGCATCCCAATTCTTTGCTGTGCCCCTATTTGCAAGCTAATTTATGTTACATACAATATATGTAACCCCTACTTAAGTGCCTTATCTAACGCTTGTTTTTCTTCTTCACCTAACGGAATGTAAGATTCTCCGTTAATGATTTCCTTTATATAAGTATAACAGCCTTCTCTGCTGTGCATAGCATTAATAATATAACCGTTATTTTCCTTATCAAGCATTGCAAGAGAAAAGCTTAACTTTCCTCCCATTTCATTAAAGGCATCATACTTAACAATGCCAACCTTTTGGACAGCGATTTTGAGATTCTGAGTAATATCCTCAATCTGCTTTGCCTTAATTTTGTCTCTTTCAAGAAGATTATCGATATCATCAAACCTCTTGTAAATTACCTCTTCTAAAGTTTCAGCATCTCTGCCTCTCATAAACTTATCATATTTCTTTGCAAGTTTACTTAACTTAACGTTTGTCACAATAAGGTACACAAGTAGAAATATACATATTAATATAAGTCCCAGAATTACATAAGACCAGTCAATTCTAAATCCAATGTTTATTCCAAATAATGTATTGCTTTTCATTTACTTTCTCCAATTACTTCTTTAATCTATTAATCATACCAATCAATCTTTCAAACTCGTCACCGGAAGCGTATGCAATTTCAATTTTGCCCTTACCGTTTGCTTTTTGAGAGATATTTACCTTGGTTCCGAGAATCTCTTCCATCTTATTTTTAACATTTTTAAGTTCAAGAGACTCGTTCTTTATATTTTTTTCTTTATCATCCGCAGGAGAAAGAGACTTCTTAACAAGCCTCTCAGTTTCTCTTACACTTAAATCTTTATCATATACTTCATTAGCAATACGAAGCTGCTCAGCTTTATCTTCAATGGCAAGCAAAGCTCTTGCATGTCCTTCAGAAATAAGACCATCTGCAAGCATATTTTGAACATCTTCTCTTAATTTAAGTAATCTGATTGTATTTGAAATATTTACTCTGCTTATACCAAGTCTGGTTGCAAGCTCATCCTGTTTAAGATTGTGAGTTTCCAAAAGAGCCTTATACGCAACCGCTTCTTCAATCGGGCTAAGATCCTTTCTCTGGATATTCTCAATAAGAGCGACCTCCATTGTTTCCTGATCTGTATAATCTCTGATAACTGCAGGAACTTCCTTGATGCCGGCAATTTTAGCGGCTCTCCATCTTCTTTCACCCGCGATTATTTCGTAATAATCACCCTTCTTTTTAAGAACGAGGGGCTGAATAATTCCGTGTACCTTGATTGACTCTGCAAGTTCTTCCAATGCTTCCTCATTGAAATGCTTTCTTGGCTGTTCACGGTTTGGGGAAATGTCCGTAACCTTTATCTTAACATCTGCCGGCACTTCCTTAATAACCTCTTTAACAACCTCCTTAACGACTTCCTTTACTTCAACGTCATTTGACTTCTTTGCTTCTTCTTTATTACTTTTAACCTGGGGGATAATGTTGTCCAATCCCTTACCTAATCCGGATTTCTTTTTTACGTTCGCTGACATAACATACCATCCTTACTGCACGTTGCTGTTTTCAACAACTTCTTTTGCTAACAACCTGTAACTCTCCGCACCACTTGACTTTGTATCATATAAATTGATTGGCTGACCGTAGCTTGGTGCCTCAGCTAATTTAATGTTTCTTGGAATTATGGTTTTATAAACATTCTGTTGAAGGTTGTTCTTAACATTTTCAACAACTTCCAAAGAAAGATTTGTTCTTGCATCATACATTGTAAAGACAACGCCCTCAATGTAAAGATTAGGATTTAAACCTCTTTCCTTAACAAGATTAATTGTATAAATAAGCTGCGAAAGACCTTCCAAAGCATAATACTCACACTGAATCGGAATAAGAACAGATGTTGAAGACGTGAGTGCATTGACCGTCAAAAGGTTTAATGATGGCGGGCAATCAATAATTACGTAATCATATTGGTCTTTTACCTTTTCAAGAGCAGTCTTCAAAACATACTCTCTTCCATCTTCGCTTATTAAGTCTATCTCTGCACCGCTAAGTTCAATATTAGACGGTAGAATAAATAGATTCTCAACAGGCGTTTCCATGATGGCTTCTTCTATTGAAACATCACCAATAATCACATCATACACCGTGTGTTCAACGTCGTTTTTATTAACACCAACTCCCGATGTCGCGTTTCCCTGTGGATCTATATCTACCAGGAGTATCTTTTTATTTAATTCCGCAAGGCACGAAGAAAGATTAATTGAGGTTGTTGTCTTTCCAACGCCACCTTTTTGGTTTGTAATCGATATGATTCTTCCCATTTTGTCACTCTTTCTAAAAAAATATTCACATACCTTGATATTATATCATATATAAATAAATTAAACACCGCTTTTTAAAAAATAATTTTGTTATTTTTTAAAATGTTTCACGTGAAACCTTCTCGTATTATATTTATTGTCTATAGTAAGGCATTGTACCAAGTTTTCTTGCCCGGCATTTGAATAATGGTTGGGATAATTACTGTCGATGCGCCACGGTTTGACAAAAATAGTGGATTATATATCTTGTATTAACAAAGTACATCTCAGAGTTTTTCAACACCATATGTATCAAGTCATCCCTTTATTAATTCAGGGTAAACTTGAGGGGCATTTGATAATCATAATGTTTCACGTGAAACACATTTGTATATGAACGCAATCTCATAGTATAGCGTATAAAGCCGACCTCTTTTCCTCCATTTTTTAATAGTATATTAGCGACGAAATAAACCTTACATTCTCTTCAAGCAAAGCAACTGGGATTTAATACATCAAACATTTCTTTGCTCCTTTCAGCAAAACCAGAACATTGAAAGCCTAATGTTTCACGTGAAACACATTTGTATATGAACGCATTCTCATAATAAAGTGCAAAAGATAAAAACCAACTGGTTTTATAAAAAGTATGAACTCCCCAAAAAAATACCGACCTCCAATCGTTGGATTTTAGGTCTAACTTTTGGGGGTCAGCAAATGCGAGTCGGTATTTTTTAATATTGTTTATGCAATTGGCAAATGAATAGTAACTGTTGTTCCTTTTCCAAGCGTTGATGCAATATCAAATTCTCCTGCAAGGAGACATGTTCTTTGTTTCATTAATGAAAGGCCATGGAAATGATCAATTGAGTCATTGTTTCCAATTGTAGCAAGTTCATTTGGAGTAAATCCGGCGCCATCATCTTTTATGATTAATTTTATTGAATCTTTCAAGTACGAAAGGGTAACGTAAATATTGTTTGCATTACCATGGGCATTTGAATTTTTTATTGCTTCATTTATCATTCTGTAAAGCGAAAGCGTCATAACTTTTGGAAGTTCATATACTTCACCTCGAATAGAAAGATGAATTACTGCAGCAGATCTTGTCCTTAAATCATCTACATATTTTTCAAGATGCTTATCAAATGCTTCTCCCTCATTTGTGAAATAAGGATTTAATTCATTGATTACCGAAGAAAGTCCCTCAATATATGTACGAATATCTTTTGTAATATTAATGAGTTCTGATTGAGCCTGTTTTACATCTGATTTATCAAGCAACTTATTACAGTAATCAATTTTAAAAATTGTAGAATTCAAATTTGGTACAAGTTCATCACTTATAAAAGATGAATAATATTTCTTTTCAGATTCCTGTTGTTCTATTATCTTTACACCGTCTAAATCAAAGGATGATGAATTATCATCTGTAAAGAGATTTGGATCAATATAATTTTCTCCGTCTGCCGTAACTCCATAAAGTAATCCGTTTACCTGATTTAGATCATCATTTAAAATATCTATCTGTTCATTATATCCTTCAAGTTCTTCCGTGATTTCTTTTTTTCTGTTTACCAGTCTGTTTAATTCTTTTCTGTCAAAGAAAGCAGAATCTACTCTTGGAGAAAATACGGCGTATGTTGAATCAACACTGTTTGTAATTGCTTCAACTTTCTCTTCCAATTCTTTTAATTCAATATTTAACGACTGAATTTTATCTGTAAGTTCATCCTTTTCTGTTTCAATCTGTTCTTTACGCTTTGAAACGTATCCATATAAATCTTCCATTTTTGCCCATCCCAATTTAAATAACGTTTACATGAAAATCTTATTGAAGCGGTGTTTTTGAAGGTACACCGGCTTTTCTCGGAAATCCTTTAGGTGTATTCCTTTCCTTTTTTACAATTGCAAAAATTCTTTCAATATCACTTGCAGGTAACGTCATTCGATCAAGACTGATATCGCTGCCACCAAGTTTTTTGATTGGCTCTGAAGCTGCTTCTAACTCCGGAGCGGATGTTGCTGATTTATACGCAACAAAAGTACCGCCTAACTTTACAAAAGGAAGACAATATTCAGCAAGTGTATTCATATTTGCAACGGCTCTTGATACAGCCAAATCAAAATGTTCTCTGTATCTTGGATTATGAGCAAGTTCTTCGCTTCTGCCATGTACTGTTACAATATTTTTCAATTCAAGTCTGTCAATTACATTATCTACAAAGTTTAATCTCTTGTTTAATGAATCAAGTAATAAAAATTCTTTTTCCGGAAACATGATTTTTAAAGGAACTCCGGGGAATCCGGCACCTGTTCCGACATCAATAATACTTTTGATTTTACTCATATCCATCACATCAACAATTGATATACTGTCAATGAAATGCTTTAAAACAACTTCCTTATAATCTGTAATTGCGGTCAAATTCATAACTTTATTGGTTTCAACCAATAATTCGTAATATGTATGGAACTGTTCCCATTGTAATTTTGAAACCTTAAGCCCCAGTGATTTACAAGCGTCAATAAATTGTGCTTTAATTAAATCGCCCATTTAATCCTCCATCACATCATAAATAATATGTAACTAAAGCCGCCCGATTATTTCCATTCCCATTATATCACACCTTTATATGGGATTCATTATTTAAGGTTTAAATACACTAAAAGAACGGAAATATCGGCAGGTGACACGCCTGATATTCTCGATGCCTGACCAATTGATAACGGCTTTGTATTATTGAGTTTCTGCATTGCTTCAACTCTTAAGCCCTTTACCTTTGTATAGTCAAAATCTTTATCTAGCTTCTTGTTTTCAAGCTTTTTAAATTGATTTATCTGTGAAAGCTGTCTCTTAATGTAGCCCTCATACTTAATATTAATGTTTATCTGTTCTGCAACATCATACGAAACTTCCGGTCTTTCCGGGTCAAGTTCAACCGTATCTTCATACATTATTTCAGGTCTTCTTATGAGTTCTGCCAAAGAACAACCCGTATGAAGCGGCTCGCTACCATGTCTTGCAAGAAAGTCTGATACCTCTTTACCTGCTCCGACTTTTATCTGTGAAAGTCTCGAAATCTCTGAAACAATAAGCTTTTGCTTATTTAAAACCTGCTCATAACGCTCGTCTGAAACAAGCCCTACCCTATGTCCAATCTCCGTGAGTCGTAAATCTGCATTATCCTGTCTTAAGATAAGTCTGTATTCCGCACGGGATGTCATCATTCTATATGGTTCGTTTGTTCCCTTTGTAACCAAATCATCGATAAGAACACCCACATATCCCTGTGAACGGTCAATTATAATCATTTCTTTACCAAGGACGCTCATGGCCGCGTTAATACCTGCAACAATCCCCTGTGCAGCGGCTTCTTCATATCCCGAGCTTCCGTTAAACTGTCCTGCAGCAAAAAGGCCCTTAATCTTCTTAAATTCAAGGGTTGCGTTAAGCTGTAACGGATTTATGCAGTCATACTCAATTGCGTATGCATTTCTTACAATCTTTACGTTTTCAAGACCCGGAACCGTGCGATACATTGCATACTGCACGTCCTCAGGCAACGAACTTGACATACCGCCAAGATACATTTCATTTGTATATTTTCCTTCAGGCTCAATAAATACCTGATGTCTTTCTTTATCCTTAAAACGCATTACCTTATCTTCAATTGAAGGGCAGTATCTTGGTCCGATACCGTGAATCTTGCCTGAATAAAGCGGTGAACGGTCAATATTTGCGCGAATAATGTCATGTGTCTTTTCATTTGTGTATGTAAGCCAGCATGAAACCTGCTCTTTTTGAACACTCTCAGGATCCGTAGAGAATGAAAACGGAATAACCTTCTCATCTCCCTTTTGCTCTTCCATTTTTGAAAAATCAATACTTCTCTTATCCGCTCTTGCAGGCGTACCTGTCTTAAAACGATATACTTCAATTCCGTTGTCAATAAGTGACTGAGTCAGGTAATTTGCGGACTGTAACCCGTTTGGTCCGGTATAATTACTTACATCACCGTAAATACATCTTGCCTTAAGATAAGTTCCGGTACATATAACAACGCTCTTTGCGTGATAAACCGCACCTGAAACCGTCTTAACACCGCAAACAACATTATCATTAACAATAAGCTCTGCAACCTCCGCCTGGCGAATTGTAAGCTTATCCGTGTTTTCCATCACATTTCTCATGGACTGAGAATAATTTTTTTTATCAGCCTGCGCTCTTAATGAATGGACTGCCGGGCCTTTGGATGTATTTAACATCTTAGACTGAATAAATGTTCTGTCAATATTTTTGGCCATCTCGCCGCCTAATGCATCAAGTTCTCTAACCAAATGACCCTTAGATGTACCGCCGACGTTTGGATTACAAGGCATCATTGCAATGCTGTCCACACTTACGGTAAATATAATGGTTTCAAGGCCCAGTCTTGCACACGCAAGAGCAGCCTCGCATCCCGCATGACCCGCGCCAATAACCACAACATCATAATTTTCTTCAATATTACAAGACATGTTTACTCCTTTTACGGCCTACTTGCCGACACAGAATTTACTGAATATTCTGTCTGCCAAATCATCTTCCAAAGACTCGCCAATAACGTTTCCAAGCTCAGTATACGCATCAATCAAATCCACCGTATACATATCCTCCGGCATATTTAAAGAAATTGACTGACGTACTAAATATAAACTGTTTAGCGCGTTTTGCAAGCAATTTTTTTGTCTTTCGTTAGAAATGTATATTTCATCATTAAAATTAATCTCGCCGTTAAAGAACATATTATGAACCTTCTTTGAAAATTCATCAATACCAATCCCGCCGATAGCCGAGATATTGACTAACGGATAATTACATTTAAGCGATTTAAGCTCATCCCTTACATCCTCAGGGTTTGAAACATCAATCTTATTAATAAGCACAATAACCTTATTTTCAAACTCTTTAAGCATGTTCAAAATAAGCTTGTCATTATCATCCAACTTCTTCGTGGAATCAACAAGATAAAGAATTAAATCTGCATTTTTAGCGGCTTCCTTAGCCTTATCAATACCCATTTTTTCAATAATATCAGAAGTTTCTCTGATACCGGCCGTATCAGTAACCTTAAGAGTAATTCCGTCAAGGCTTAAATGTTCCACCAAAGTATCTCTTGTGGTACCCTCAATATCCGTAACAATTGCACGTTCCTCACCCAAAAGGGCATTCAAAAACGAGGATTTGCCTGCATTAGGCTTGCCAATAATTACGGTATCAACGCCTTCATTAATGATCTTTCCGTTATCGTAAGAATCAATTAACTTCTTTAAATCCTTTTCAAGAACATCCAAATCACCGATTAATTTCTCGTCATACCCGTCAAAACTCATGTGTTCCGGATCATCAATAACGGTTTCGATAAAAGCCGTATTATCAAGAATAAGTTCTCTTAATTCCTTGATTTTATCGGAAATATTACCCTTTAAATGAGAAACGGCGCTTTTAGTCGCATACTTATTCTTAGCATTAATCAAATCAATTACCGCCTCAGCCTGCGAAAGGTCCATTCTTCCGCCCAAAAACGCTCTTTGCGTAAACTCACCCGGATTAGCAATAACCGCTCCGTTTTTAAGGATAAGCTCCAAAATCTCTCTGGTCACAAGATTTCCGCCATGCGCATTAATTTCAACAATATCTTCAGTTGTATACGTATTTGGCGCCCTCATGACAGAAAGCAAAACTTCATCAACCGGCGTATCTCCATCCATAATGGTTCCAAAAACCATGGAATGACTCTTAAGTTCACTGATTTTCTTATTTTTCTTTGAAACAAAAATTTTTTCTGCAATCGAAATGGCAGACGGGCCGCTGATTCTGATAATATTAATACCGGAATTGCCCATTGCCGTGGCGATTGCCGCGATTGTATCTGATCTCATATTCGTATTCCGCTTATAAAGCTTTAATAAAATATGGGGCTGCGAAAAAGCAGCCCCTAAACAAACTAGTTATTTCTATTCTTCATAATAACAACAACGTGTCTGTATGGCTCTTCGCCTTCACTCTTTGTGGTTACATACTTATCGTTTTGAAGTGCTGAATGAATAATTCTTCTTTCATACGGATTCATTGGCTCAAGAGAAACAGGTCTCTTAGTACGTGAAACCTTGTAAGCAATGTTCTTTGCAAGGTTTTCAAGAGTTTCTTTTCTTCTTTCGCGGTAATTTTCCGTATCAAGCTTAATTCTGATATAATCAGCGCTCTTCTTATTAACAACAAGGCTTACAAGATACTGTAATGAATCAAGTGTCTGTCCTCTTTTACCAATAAGAGTACCCATATCGTCGCCGTCCATATTAACATAAACTTCTTCTTCGTTAAACTCGATATTCATGTTAACATTGAGGCCCATAGCCGTAAATACCTTGCCAAGGAAGTCTCTGATTTCCTTTTCAATTTCCTCGTTTGAAACGTTCTTCTTTTCAGAAGGAACAGCTTCTTCCTTAGTTTCAGAAGATTCAACAGAAGCCTTAACTTCTTCTTTAATCTCTATCTTAACCTCTTCTTTTTCTTCAACAGGTCTTGTACCCTTTTCCCAAATCTGCACTTTTGCAGGTTTGCTTCCAATACCTAAAAGACCTGTAGAACCTTTATCGATTACTTGATATTCAATTGAATCCATTGCAAGCTCAAGTGCCATGCAACCGTTAGTAATTGCATCTTCAACCGTTTTACCGGTATAAATATTATCCATTAGTAAATCCTCCTACTTGTTTTTTTCGTTAAATTTCTTCACCATATTAGCCCTTGAAGAAATGGAATTACCGGAAGATGTCTCTGTCTTGATGTCACCTTCTGAAGTTGCAGAATCCTCGACATCCGGAATATCTTTAATATTTTTATTTACATTTGCTTTATCGGCAATGCTCTTGTATGAAGAATTGATAGTTTTGGCATTAGTACCTGCAACTTGAGAAATCTGGCCATCGACAATACCTCTTTTTTCTCTCTTCTTCTTCTGAGCTTCAACGCCTTTTTCAATAATTCTGTCAATACCTTCTTTTTCGAAGTACTTATTGATACAAATCTGCTGAATACATGTAATAACGGCCTGAATAATCCAGTAAAGACCAAGACCTGCCGGCAATGTAAAACAGAAAAATGCCGAAATAAGAGGCATTGTGATGTTCATCATCTTCATGGACTGAGCCATTGGGTTATCTGAAGCGTTATTATTTGTCTTATTTGCTCTTGATGTAAGCGTAATACTTGCCCACTGTGTAAGTGCAGAAAGTATCGGGATAAGAAGAGCCCACCAAACACCGCTCTTTAAACTCTTGTTTGGTGAAATACTAAGATCAATACCAAAGAATGAATATAAATCTGAAATATCCGCTCTTAAAGAATCAACATCATCAGCGGATAACTGAAGTGTTGAAAGAATCTCAGAGTAGTTATTATCTTTATATGTCTCAAGAAGAGAAATAGTGGATTCTTCAGTCTGAACAGAAATAAGCTCATCCCATGTTTCATCGGATACCTCTGAAAGGTAAGTAACAAGGGCAATAACACCGTCATCTGCTGAATAAAGGTCAATAATTGCATCCCATGTTTCTTCCGAATAAGTTGATGTAACAATTCTGTTAAATAATTCATCTTCCGTATCATAGTTTTCATTACCTATAAAATCAGTAACTGAACTAAAATCCTTAGATGAATCAACAATTTCAACAACGCTTGCAAGTTCTTTGATTTGTGAATAATCACTTTCAACAATATCAACAACACCTGTTTCAGCATCGTTTGTGTAGAAATTCTGAATTGAATCAACATATTTTGGCATCATTGCAACTACAGCATAAAGCGCAAAGATAATTGGCATTTGGATAAGTAACTGTAAACAGCTTCCTGTCTGAGAAACGCCGTATTTTTCGTAAAGAGCCTTCTGTTCAATCTGCATTTGCTGCATTGCATCAGGATCTCTTCTGTTTTGATATTTCTTTTGTAATGCCTGTAATTCAGGTTGCATTACAGCAGAAACCTTTGAAAATTTCTGTTGCTTAATGGTGAGTGGTAACATAAGCATTTTTACAATAATTGTAAAAACGATGATACACAATCCAATGCTTACAATTCCCATTTTATCAAACATGTTAAACAAAAGGTTCATGATTAAGCCCATAAGTTCAGCCAACTGCTTGATAATTGGCATATTATAACAACTCACTATTGTAACCTCCGTATTTCTGTCTCATATATATATGAGGTTATTTTATGGAACAGGATCATATCCTCCTTTAGAAAGGGGATTACATCTTAATATTCGCTTAGATGCTAAAAAGCTTCCTTTAAACGGACCGTATTTTTCAATTGCCTCTTCCGCATACTTTGAACAGGTAGGGTAAAAACGGCATACCGGACCACCGGGTTTAATTGGTGAGATATATTTTCTATATCCTTTAATACCACCAAGTAAAAATTTCTTAAATAAGCTTTTCATAAATCTACCTCCTGTTATCAAACACAAATAACAGTGCACTTAAACTACTATTAAGCTACGAATAAATGTTGTGAATCTTACATAGGTGAATAAAAGCACTTTCAATATCTTCATATTTTATGTTTTTTCCAGCTATGGTGTTTCTGGCTATCACAACAATACTCTTATTATCTAAGAGATTTTGCCTGTTAAGTCTGAAAGATTCCCTAATCAGTCGTGTTATGCGATGTCTTACAACACTATTTCCTACCTTCTTACTTACAGAAATGCCCAAACCGGTTTCCTTATCCGTATTAATAACGATCATTACAAGAAACCTGTTTGCTTTTGATTTTCCTTTTGAATACACTTCTTTAAATTCAGAATTTTTTAATGTACGTATATTCTTCAATTAAATCTCCAATCACTAAATAAATAAGACCACAGTTTATACTGCGGTCTTAACATAGTCTTAAGCTGATAAAACTTTTCTTCCTTTTGCTCTTCTAGCAGCTAATACTTTTCTACCATTAGCAGTACTCATTCTTTGTCTAAATCCGTGTACCTGAGATCTCTGTCTCTTTTTTGGATGAAATGTAGTTTTCAAAGTAAACGCCTCCTTTACTAACCTTCAATAACTGATATATAAAGGCATATTTTAATAAACTTATTTTTAGACATCAATGCGATTATATGAAATAAATGATATATAGTCAAGAAAAATTTTACATAAGTTTTACATAATATTTTTGGTGTTTTCCACTTTTTTGTGGAAAAAGTGTGGAAAATTATTCTTATTTGATTGAAAATACACCGTTTTACAGGTGTTGATATGTTTATAAGTCAATGTGGGCATATTTTTTTATGTAACCCAAATTTTTATTATCCACTTTTCCACATTTTTCCACACGTTATTAGCACTGCGTATTTATCATAAAATTTGACCTTTTTCAATTTTTTTACACATAGTTTTCAACACATACCCTTTTTCGCTTTGAAATTCACCTTTTAAATCGATTTTATTTTTTTATGTGCGTACCTATATATTTCTTTTAATTTTAATTGAAATAAGGGCAAATTTGCGTTAAAATATACGGGTACGATTAGAAATATTGAATGGAGTAATTTATGTTAGAACAGATTAAAGGCCAATGGAATGAAATAATTGAGTATATCAAAACTAATTCCGTAATGTCAGAAGTGGCCATCAACTCATGGATTTTACCTGTCAGTCCTTCAGATATCCATGATAACACACTTTTTCTTGAAGTTTCGGATGAAAAGAAATCTTCCTTTATTAATAATAGGTACAAATCACTTTTTAAAACTTCAATTTTAGCTGTTACAGGCTTTGATTTAGAAATTGAAATCTTAAGTAAAAAGGAAATTGAAGATATATTTTCAAAGATTCCTTCGCTTATTGTAGGTGATAATCAGTCTTTTGATTCAAATGAACTTTTAAATAAGAAGAAAGAAGCAAATATTAATCCTAAATATACCTTTGATAATTTCGTTGTAGGTAACAGTAACAACTATGCTCAGGCGTATTCAATCGCGGTTGCCGAATCACCCGGTAATAAATATAATCCTCTATTTATTTACGGCGGTGTTGGACTTGGAAAAACTCATCTTCTTCACTCAATCGGCAATTATGTTTTGGAACATAACCCGGATGCAAAGGTAAGATGTGTTAACAGTGAATCTTTTACAAACGAAGTTATTAATGCAATTAGAAGTGAAAACCAGTCAGCAATCAATGAATTCAGAGAAAAATACAGAAACATTGACGTTTTCATCATTGATGACATTCAGTTTATTATTGGAAAAGCAAGATCTCAGGAAGAGTTTTTTCACACATTTAATATCTTATATGAAAACGAAAAGCAGATTGTCATTTCATCTGATAAAGCTCCAAAGAACCTTTCTCCTTTGGAAGAACGTTTTAAATCCAGATTTGAAAGCGGTATTATGGTTGATATTTCATCACCCGAATATGAAACCAGAATGGCCATCCTCAATAAAAAGGCAGAGATGGAACATCTTAATATAAGTGATGAAGTCTTAAAATACATTGCAGATAATATCGAATCAAATATAAGAGAACTTGAAGGTGCGCTTAAAAATGTAATTTCATTTTCAAAGATTTCAAAGAAGGAAATTACCATTGATTTTGCAAAGGAAGTATTAAAGGACATTATTTCTCCAAACAAAAACAATCAACCTACATCGGAAAACATAATTAATATTGTAGCAGAACATTACAATATTACACCTACACAGATGGTTTCTTCTTCAAGAACAGCCGGAATTAACATGCCAAGACAGGTTGCAATGTACCTTATTAAATATATTTTAGGTTTACCTGACATAAAAATTGCAGCATGCTTTAATAAGAAGGATCACACAACGGTGCTTCACGCAAGAAACAATATAAGCACAAAAATGAAGGAAGATCCGGCATTTAATGAACAGATTGAAGCTCTTATAAAGAAGATTAATCCAAACTAATATGGATAACTTTGTGGAAACCCTACGTTTTTACGTGGATAAGTATGTTAATTTAACGTTGATAACCTTTTAATGTCACATATTATTTTTAGACTCAATTGTTTAAAACCGGGGATATTTGTGGATAGAATTTTTATGAATCAACATAGTTTTTAAATTCCAAAATTCTTGTATTTATCAACAAAAAATCACTTTTTAACATATCCACATCCCTTAATAATATTATTATTATTAAAATTAATTATATATATATACATGTGCGCTGCATGGATAACATGCGAAAGGAGTTTTATGAAATTAGTTTTTGAAAAATCAAAATTATTACAGGCAATCAATATTGCTTCAAAAGGTGTACCAAGTAAGACTACATTGGAAATTCAGGAGTGTTTTCTTATAGACGCAACAACAGATATTATTAAAATCATTGGAAATGATTTGGATCTTGGTGTTGAAACGATTGTTGAAGGATCAATCAACGAAAGAGGAGCAATTGCAATTGATGCAAAGAGTTTCTCTGACATTATAAGAAAATTGCCGGATGAAGAGATTGAGATTGAAAATTCTGAGGAAAACAAGGTTTTAATTAAATCGGGAAAAGCTAAATTTAATCTTTCAATCAAGAACGAAGAGGAATTTTCAAGATTACCTGATATTGATAAAACCGAAAAAATCGTTATTTCTCAGTATACTTTAAGAGAAACAATCAAGCAGGTAAGTTTCTCAATTGCAGATAATGACGCAAATAAAATCATGATGGGTATTTTATTTGAGGTTAATGGAAATAAGCTTAGAATGGCTGCTTTGGATGGCCACAGAATAGCTATCAGAAATGTTGAATTAAGCTCTAATTACGAGAATAAAAAGATTATAATTCCCGGAAGAACCCTTAATGAAATTTCTAAGGTTATTACAGGTGGAATTGAAGATGAAGTTAATATTTATATTACTTCTAAGCACATTCTTTTTGAATTTGATCAAAACAAGATTGTTACAAGACTTATTGACGGAGAATACTTTGATATTGACAGAATGCTTTCAAAGGATTACGACATCAGAGTTAATATAAACAGACTCGAGTTTTTATCAGCAATTGAAAGAGCAAACCTTCTTTCACATGATTCTGAAAAGAATCCGCTTACACTTCTTATTAACGACAATACAATGGAAATCAAGGTTGTTTCGGCAATCGGCTCATTAAACGAGTCTGTGGATATTAAGAAAGACGGTAATGATATATTTATTGGATTTAATCCGAAATACTTTACAGATGTTTTAAGGATTTTGGACAGTGATGAAGTTACTCTTTACATGACAAATCAAAAGGCACCTTGCTACATCAAGGACAAAGAAGAGACATATGTATATCTTCTTTTACCGTTAATTCTTGGTTAATCTTCATGATTTGGAGGAAATATGAAAATTGAATTGCGTGAAGATTTTATTAAACTTGGCCAGGCATTAAAAGCTGCAGGTTTGGTTGGATCGGGAATTGAAGCAAAAATCGTTATTCAGGACGGTGAAGTTTTGGTTAACGGTGAAACGGATACAAGAAGAGGCAGAAAATTGTATTCCGGTGATGTGGTTACTTACAACGGAGAAAAGATAGAGATAGTCTGATGTACATTAAGTCGTTGGAATTAAAGGATTTTCGCAATTATGAAAGTCTTAATCTTAATTTAAAAAAAGGTGTAAATATTTTCTATGGCAACAATGCTCAGGGAAAAACAAATATCTTAGAAGCGGCATATATGTGTCTTACCTCTAAGTCTAACCGAACAGCCTTTGACAAAGAGATTATAAGAAAAGGTGCAGAAGATGCACATGTTAAGCTGATTCTCATGAAAGATGAGGTTCCGGTAAGAATTGATTTGCATCTAAAAAACTCTAAAAAGAAGGGAATGGCAATTAATACCGTTCCAATCAAAAAAATTGCTGAACTTCTGGGTGTTGGTAATGTGGTTTTCTTTACGCCTAATGATCTCGATATCATTAAAAACGGGCCAATAGAGAGAAGAAAGTTTATTGATAATGAACTTAGCCAGTTAGATAAGATTTATTTATATAATTTAGTCAGCTATCAAAAGGTTTTATCCGAAAGAAACAAACTTTTAAAGGATCCTAGAATTGAACATGATAAGTCCTTAGTGGATACTTTGGATATTTGGGATGAGCAGCTTGTAAAATACGGAACCGAGGTAATTAAAATCAGGGAATCGTTTGTAAATGAGCTTAATGATATTGTTTACAACATTCATAAAAACCTTACTTCGGGAAAGGAAAATATTAGCATCTCATACGAAAAAAATGTAACTGAAGAAGCTTTTAAAAATAAGCTTAGTTACGACAGAAGAAAAGATTTATACGTTAAATCCACTTCCTGTGGACCGCACAAGGATGATTTGTGCATAAAAGAAGGGGATATGGATTTAAGAAAATTCGGAAGCAGGGGACAAATGCGAACTGCGGCGTTATCACTTAAATTTGCGGAAATTGAATTTATAAAGAGAAAAATAAATGATACGCCAATACTTATGTTAGATGATGTTTTGTCCGAACTTGATAGTGAAAGACAAAAAAAACTTTTGGAAAACATCAGCAATTTACAAACAATCATTACTTGTACGGGTCTGGATGAATTTATTGAAAACAGGATCAACATTGAAAACATCTTTAAAGTCGAAAACGGCAATGTAACCGAAATTGGAAATGGAGGACAAAATGGACAGCAATCAGAATAACAATTATGGAGGAGACCAGATTCAGGTTCTTGAAGGTCTTGAGGCAGTCAGAAAGAGGCCTGGTATGTACATTGGTAGTACATCCGCAAGAGGATTGCACCATTTGGTATATGAAATTGTGGATAATTCAGTGGATGAAGCTTTAGGCGGATTCTGTAATGAAATATCCGTTTGGATAAACGAAGATAATTCCATTACCGTAAGAGATAACGGAAGAGGTATTCCTGTTGATATTAACACAAAGACGGGAAAACCGGCGGTTGAAGTTGTATTTACCGTGTTACATGCCGGAGGAAAATTTGGTGGTGGAGGATACAAGGTTTCAGGTGGTCTCCACGGCGTTGGTGCTTCAGTCGTTAACGCTCTTTCAAACTGGCTTGAAGTAAAGGTTTACAGAAATGACAACATTTATTTCCAGCGATATGAAAGAGGACATGTGGTTAAACCTTTGGAAGTGATTGGCACTTACGAAGGTGATTCTACAGGTACTGAGGTTACTTTTTCACCTGATGGAACAATTTTTGAAACAACCGAATATGATTATGCAACTCTTAAAGAAAGACTCAGAGAAACAGCTTTCCTTACAAAGGGCTTAAGAATTAATCTGATTGATAAGAGAACAGAGTTATACGACGGTGAAGAAAAGAAAGAAACTTTCCACTACGAAGGCGGTATCAAGGAATTTGTTACTTACTTAAACAGAGGAAAACAGCCGCTTTATACTGATGTTATTTACTGTGAAGGTGAAAGAGACGGTATTCAGGTTGAAGTTGCAATGCAGCATAATGACTCATACACAGAAAACGTATACAGCTTTGTAAACAACATCATTACTCCTGAAGGCGGTACACATTTGGAAGGCTTTAAGAGAGCCGTTACAAAGACAATTAATGATTACGCAAGAAATCAGAAAATTCTTAAAGAGAATGAGCCAAACCTTGCGGGTGAAGATATAAGAGAAGGTTTGACGGCCATTATCAGTATTAAGATTTCCGAGCCACAGTTTGAAGGACAGACAAAGCAAAAACTTGGAAACAGTGAGGCCAGGGCTGCAGTAGAATCAGTGCTTAATGAGCAGTTGGTTTATTTCTATGAGCAAAATCCGCAAACCACAAAGACAATCTGCGAAAAATCAGTGCTTTCATTCAGAGCAAGGGAAGCGGCAAGAAAAGCAAGAGATCTTACAAGAAGCAGAAAAACCGCATTAGACGGAGCAGGACTTCCGGGTAAGCTTGCAGACTGTTCGGACAATAATCCAAAGAACTGTGAGATTTACATTGTCGAAGGAGATTCCGCCGGTGGTTCTGCAAAGACTGCAAGAGACAGAAAAACCCAGGCAATTTTACCGTTAAGAGGTAAAATTTTGAATGTTGAAAAGGCGAGAATTGACAGAATACTTGGCAATGCGGAAATTAAAGCAATGATAACGGCTTTTGGTACGGGTATTCATGAAGACTTTGATATTTCAAAGCTTCGTTACCACAAGATTATCATCATGACAGATGCCGATGTCGACGGTGCGCATATAGCAACGCTTTTACTTACATTCTTCTACAGATTTATGCCACAGCTTATCAAAGACGGATATGTTTATCTTGCAACACCTCCGCTTTATCAGATAACAAAGAACAGAAAAAATTATTATGCCTACAATGATGACCAGTTAGAGAAGATTTTAGCGGAAATTGGCAAAGAACAGACAGCCATTCAGCGATATAAAGGTCTTGGTGAAATGGATGCAGAGCAGCTTTGGGACACAACCATGGATCCGGCAACGAGAATTTTAAAGAAAGTAAGCATTAATGACGATTTGCTTTCGGAAATAGATTTAACGTTTACAACTCTTATGGGCGACCAGGTTGAGCCAAGACGTGAATTTATTGAAGCAAACGCAAAATATGCAAAGAATCTTGATATCTAATAAAGGCGAATAATCGCATGGAGGAATAATGGACGAGAACGTTTTTGATCAAATACATGAAGTGGATTTAAAGTCCACCATGGAATCATCATACATTGAATATGCCATGAGTGTAATTGCATCCAGAGCACTGCCGGATGTAAGAGACGGTTTAAAGCCGGTACAAAGAAGAATACTTTACTCAATGGTTGAACTTAACAATACACCGGACAAGGCTCACAGAAAATGTGCGCGTATTGTCGGTGATACAATGGGTAAATACCATCCACACGGTGACAGTTCAATTTACGGTGCCCTTGTATGTATGGCGCAGGATTGGAATTACAGATATACTCTTGTCGATGGCCACGGTAACTTTGGTTCTGTGGACGGAGACGGCGCTGCGGCAATGCGATACACGGAAGCAAGACTTTCAAAGGTATCCATGCAGTTATTAAGAGACTTAAATCAGAATACCGTTGATTTTGTTGATAACTTTGACGGTACGGAAAAAGAGCCTGTGGTTCTTCCATCCAGATACCCAAATCTTTTGGTAAACGGAGCAAACGGTATTGCCGTTGGTATGGCAACAAACATACCTCCTCATAACTTAAGAGAGGTAATTGCGGCAGTTAACAAGATTATTGATAACAAGGTTGAAGGCCGTGAAACAACAATTGAAGAGGTAATGGAAATTGTAAAAGCTCCTGACTTCCCAACAGGTGCAATGATCCTTGGAAAACGAGGCATTGAGGAAGCATATCGTACAGGTCGTGGAAAGCTTAAGGTTCGTGCGGTTACAAATATTGAAACCATGGAAAACGGAAAGAGCCGTATTATTGTTACGGAACTTCCATATATGGTAAATAAAGCAAAGTTAATTGAAAAGATTGCAGAGCTTGTAAAAGACAAGAAGATTGATGGAATTACAGGCCTTCGAGATGAAACAAACAAAGAGGGTATGAGAATTGTAATTGAGGTCAGAAGGGATGTAAGTGCAAATATTGTACTTAATCATCTTTATAAGCATACACAGATGCAGGATTCATTTGGTGTAATCATGCTTGCGCTTGTAAATAACGAGCCAAAGGTACTTACACTTCTTGATATGTTAAGACTCTACTTAAAGCACCAGGAAGAAGTTGTTACAAGACGTACACGCTTCTTACTTGAAAAGGCTGAGGCAAGAGCACATATCGTTGAAGGCTTGCTTATTGCTCTTGATAACATTGATGAAGTGGTTAAGATAATAAGAGCCGCACATACCACACAGGATGCGAAAAACGGCCTTATTGAAAGATTTAACTTAACAGATATTCAGGCTCAAAACATTGTTGATATGCGTTTGAGACAGCTTACAGGTCTTGCAAGAGAAGACCTTGAAGCAGAATACGCAGAATTACAGGAAAAAATTGCATATTACAAATCAATCCTTGAAGACGAATCAAAGCTTTTGAGCGTTATCAAAGAGGAAATCACAATAATTTCAAATGATTTTGGTGATGACAGAAGAACAAAGATCGGTATTGATGATGATGAAATTGAAGATATTGATCTTATTCCGGATGAAAACGTTGTAATTGCAAAATCTAATCTTGGATACATAAAGAGAATGACAGTGGATAACTTTGAAACCCAGCACCGCGGCGGTAAGGGAATTAAGGGTATGCAGACCATTGAAAATGACTTTATCGAAGATCTCTTAATGACCAATACACACAACAATCTTATGTTTATCACAAATAAGGGACGTGCGTATAAGTTAATGGCATATGAGATTCCGGAAGCGGGAAGAACAGCCAGAGGTACGGCTATCATCAACCTTCTGCAGTTGCAGCCTGACGAAAAGGTACAGGTTATGTTGCCGGTAAGCTTAAGAGATTTAGAAAACCGCTTCTTTATCATGGTTACAAAAAACGGTACAATCAAGAAAACCCCAATATCTGAATTTAAAAATATCAGAAAGGGAGGGATTATTGCAATTGACTTAAGAGACGAGGATGAACTCGTTGAAGTTAAGACCTGCTACAATTCGCAGGAACTCGTTATTGTTACAAAGTTTGGCCAGTGTATAAGAATTAAGGCAAGCGATGTAAGACGCACGGGCAGGTCTTCAATCGGTGTTCGCGGTATTAACTTAAAAGACGGCGATGAAGTTGTTGGAATGCAGTTAAATACACAGGGTAAGGACCTTCTCTTTGTTACTGAAAAAGGTATGGGTAAGAGAACTCCGTTTGATGAATTTACCGTACAGCACCGTGGCGGTAAGGGTGTTAAGTGCTACAGGATTACGGAAAAAACCGGAAATGTTGTGGGCGTTAAGGCCGTTAACGACGATCACGAAATAATGCTTATTACAAACGAAGGTATAATTATTCAGATTGGCGCAAATGACGTATCTGAAATTGGCAGAATCACATCAGGCGTACGTCTTATGAAGATTGATAAAGATTCAGATACAGTAATTGCAAAGATTGCAAAGGTAAGAGAGGATATTAAGCAGGCAATCACGGACGATTCAGATGAAGGCGAAGATATCCCGGATGAAGATTTTACAGATGATGCTACATTAGACGAATCTGAAAACGAAACAGAAGAAAATGAGGATACCACCGAATAATGAAAGAAAAACTCCAAAATATCATGAATCGCGGTGGATGGATAGTTGTGATTGGGCTTGTGGCGATGGCTGTTTCAATTGCAATAATGCAGTGGGGCGACAACTTTTTCTACAATGCTCTTAAAGATTATGAAATATTAATTGACGAAAACGGCTATTTATACACCAATTACGGTGGGGATACTGAGGATGCGTATATATTGTGGGAAACAGATGGCGGCAAGTTAAGTGCCGTCACTGAAAACGAAGCACTTTCGCTGCAATATAAAGAAGATGTTACAGGGTATTTTCTTTATACGGACACGGATGATTTGGTAAAATGGGAGCCCGCAGATGCCGATGGCTACGAATACACAACCGTAACAATAAGAGCAACCTGCTATACCGCTGACGGTGATGTGGCGTGGTACGTGGTGTATGACTACATTGACGATGCAGAACTTACCATAACCTGGAACGAAGAAACAAAAAAGCCTGAAAAAGCTGAAGAAACCAGGGTTTTCTCAAATCCTGTAAGAGAAGGGGATGACACTTCGTGGACGCAGCTTTATGTTGTAAGCAGGGCATCTGAAGATTATGTTACATTAAGATTCAGAACGGGAACTGATTTTACGGCAATCGACAACATTGATGATTTAATACTTAGATTTGAATCATCTGAAAGCATACTTGGAGAAACGGATTTAGCATCCGGTTTAATAACGTTTAAGTTAAACCTTGATAATGTAGGTAAAAAGGTGATGTCACAGGTAATGACGGTTACGGTGGCGGGAGAAGGTACTGTGGAAGCGTATCTTACACCTTCGGCAAATTCGGATGCGGAATACGGTGCGGTTGCGGATTCAGATAAAATCTGCGCTGCAAGCATAACCATATCAAAATAAACATAAAATACCGGTAAAAGAGGTTAAAAAATGCGAGAAATACAAGTCGGTAAGGTAACGGATACCGTAAAAGAAATGTGCATAAAAATAAATCATTTTCTTTCCGATGATATGAAATTGGCTTTAAATAAGGCGTATGAGGAAGAAGAGTCAGCGCTTGGGAAAAAGATATTAAATCAGTTAGAGGAAAACCTTAAGATTGCTGAAAACGACATGATTCCAATATGCCAGGACACAGGAATGGCGGTAATTTTTATAAAAGTAGGTCAGGAAGTTCACTTTACCGGCGGAAACCTTGAGGATGCCATTAACGAAGGCGTAAGAAGAGGGTATGTGGATGGATATTTAAGAAAGTCCGTTGTAAACGACCCAATTATCAGAAAAAATACAAAAGACAATACGCCCGCGATTATACATTACGAAATTGTACCGGGAGATAAAGTCACAATAACGCTTGCACCAAAAGGATTCGGAAGTGAAAATATGAGCAGAGTGTTCATGCTTAAGCCTGCAGACGGAATTGAAGGTGTAAAGGAAGCGGTGCTTACGGCGGTAAAGGATGCAGGACCAAATGCGTGTCCACCAATGGTTGTGGGCGTTGGTGTTGGCGGAGATTTTGAAAAATGCGCCATTATGTCAAAGGTTGCGTTAACAAGAAAAACCGGAGAGCACAGTAAAATCCCGTATGTAAAAGAGTTAGAAGAAGAACTTTTGGAAAAAATAAATGCACTTGGGATCGGACCGGGTGGTTTGGGCGGCAGAAAGACAGCTTTAGCCGTAAATGTGGAAACATACCCGACACATATTGCCGGATTACCTGTGGGAATAAATATCTGTTGTCATGTAAACAGACATATAACGGAAGAAATATAGGAATTTTGGAAAAGAGAAGTAAATGAGCGATAATAAAATTACAATGCCTCTTTCAAAAGAGGTTGCAAAAAGCCTTAAAGCCGGCGATTATGTCTATTTAACCGGAGTAATATATACAGCAAGAGATGCAGCCCATAAAAGGATGTATGAGGCCCTTATGGAGGGGAAAGAACTTCCTCTTGATATAAAGGGAAATACGATATATTATATGGGACCCTCACCTGCAAGAGAGGGAAGGCCGATTGGTTCAGCAGGACCAACAACTGCAACAAGAATGGATAAATATGCGCCAAAGCTCCTTGATCTTGGACTTATCGGGATGATTGGAAAAGGAAAGAGAAAACAGGAAGTAAAGGATGCAATTGTAAGAAACGGAGCCGTATATTTTGCGGCAGTGGGCGGCGCAGGCGCATTACTTTCAAAGTGCATAAAGAAAAGCACCATGATTGCGTATGATGATTTGGGAACAGAGGCAATCAGAGAGCTTTATGTGGAAGATTTTCCCGTTATTGTCGTAATTGATTCGGAAGGAAACGATTTATACGAAGAAGCGGTAAAAAATCTTTAATATAAAAGGTTTGACAAAGGAAAATAGCTTTGTTATAATACTACTTGCGTCTGATTAAAGACGTAAAATTAAATAACGTTTTTAGTTATTCGGAGAAATACTCAAGAGGCCGAAGAGGCGCCCCTGCTAAGGGTGTAGGTCGGGCAACCGGCGCGAGGGTTCAAATCCCTCTTTCTCCG
>CAJOOB010000039.1 GCA_905236025.1 uncultured Lachnospiraceae bacterium | reverse complement strand
TAATTTGGTGCGGAGATTATTGTGTAAATAAATTCTGCAGCTTCCTTTGGTGTGGCAAATCTGCCCATTGGGATTTCGTTTGCAAGTTCTTCTTTTTCTTCACTGTTTAAGTGACCGTTCATCTTTGTGTCAATTACTCCGAATGAAATGGCGTTTACAGGTATATTCGAAGGCGCAAGTTCTTTTGCGAGTGCTTTTGTGAAAGCGTTTAAACCGCCTTTTGATGCGCTGTATGCCACTTCGCACGATGCTCCCTCGTCTCCCCACATGGATGAAATGTTGAGGATTCGTCCGTCTTTATCTTTAAGCATGAAGGGAATTGCGCGCTTGCACATTCTGAATGCAGACGTGAGGTTGGTCCCAATAACTTCGTCCCAGTCTTTGTCGCTTAAATCCTGTAAGAGTGATATGCTTGCAATTCCGGCGTTGTTGATAAGGCTTCTTATTCTCAGGCTGTTTGATTTTATGTAATTATACAGATTATCCACATCTTCAGGGTTTGTGAGATCCGCAGGATAAGAAAAAACCTTTGCGTTATTAAAACCGTTCTGTGAAGAAAGCGCGTGGCAATCGGCACAGAGGGTATTTAATACCTCTGTATTTCTGCCAGTAATAAGTACATTTCTGCCTTTTGACGAAAAAAGTTTTGCACATTCACTGCCAATTTCGCCCGTCGCTCCCGTGATGATATCAACATAGTTTTCCACATCTAAAATTTTTAAGTTATTCATGTGAGTCAATTCTCCCAAAAAAAGCCAATTTTCTGACAATTCGGCGTTATGTTAACCGAAATTTTGATAAATCAAATGGAAAAAAATTTATCAGTTTTGCACAATATATCAAAATCCCAACAAAAAAACAAGGGGGTAAAATCAGGTATAAAAAGTGGAAAAAGTGGAAAACTATGTTGACAACTCATAAATTCACATTTCTGACACATGAGGGAAATAATTTGAACACATATGTTTATATTTGTTTAAGAAAATAAATGGTAAAATTTTAGTTTTTGAAAAAAATGATTATTATAAAAAGATGGAATCTCGTTGTTTTTAAGAACGAGATGTGGTATAATCGAATCACTATAAAGTAGTGGATTACCCATTATGTAACAAAGGAGTTGAACGTTATGCGCTACGTGATTACAGGCAGAAACATTGATGTTACTGAGGGCTTAAGATCTGCAGTACAAGAGAAGATCGGAAAACTTGAAAAGTACT
Source organism: uncultured Lachnospiraceae bacterium (assembly GCA_905236025.1). GTDB lineage: Bacteria > Bacillota > Clostridia > Lachnospirales > Lachnospiraceae > CAJOOB01. The sequence continues at coordinate 1,794 of CAJOOB010000039.1, read as the reverse complement.
TCAATCCCGACACAGAGGTTATCGTGACACTGAGTGTTGAGAAAGACAGACATAAGATTGAAGTTACAATACCTGTTAAGGGTAATGTTATCAGATCAGAGCAGGTTAGCAGCGATATGTATGTTTCTATCGATCTTGTGGAGGAAACGATCGAGAGACAGCTTAAGAAGTACAAAAATAAGATTACCGACAAGAAACACAGCGGTGAGGTGTTCACAGACGAATTTATTAGCAAGGAGTATGACGAAGACGATACAATAAAAATTATCAGATCAAAGAAATTTGCCATTAAACCAATGGACCCTGAAGAGGCCTGCGTACAGATGGAATTACTTGGTCACAGCTTCTACGTTTTCAATAATTCGGAAACAAATGAAGTGAATGTCGTTTATAAGAGGAAAGGAAACACATACGGACTCATTGAGCCGGAGTTCTAAATTCTGATTAAAATGATATTGAAAAAGCAGGAAGTGGGCAACCGTTTCCTGCTTTTTTTGAGGTCGATGGGTAATGCATAATTATGGAAAAAGAATGAAAAATAATATTGACATTAGTCCATAAAGTGGATATAATGTTTCCTGCTGACGGCTTAGATAATACATTTAAGACCGTCTGATAATATTGTTTTAATCATTCAATCCAAGCCCCGGTGCGAATGCTTAAGATACATAAAAGAAATTTTAGGAGGAAACCAATGAAGACTTTTGTAGCCAATCCGGATAAGATTGAAAGAAAGTGGTATGTTGTAGACGCTACAGGATATACATTAGGTCGTTTCGCATCAGAAGTAGCTAACGTACTTCAGGGCAAGAGAAAGCCTGTTTACACACCAAGTGTAGATACAGGTGATTATGTAATCGTTCTCAATGCAGAGAAGATTAAAGTAACAGGAAAGAAATTAGATCAGAAGATTTATTTCAGACATTCAGATTACATTGGTGGTGTTACAGAAACATCACTCAAGGATATGCTTGCAAAGCATCCTGAAAGAGTAATCGAAGAGGCAGTTAAGGGTATGCTTCCAAAGGGACCTTTAGGAAGACAGATGTTTACAAAGCTTCATGTATATGCAGGTTCAGAGAACCCACATACAGCTCAGAAGCCGGAAACATTAACATTCTAGGTTTAAGGAGGAAATACTAATGGCAAAGACAGCTAAGACAAATAAGTTCTATGGTACAGGTAGAAGAAAGAGCTCAGTTGCTCGTGTTTACCTTGTTCCGGGAAACGGCGAAATAAAGATCAACAAGAGATCACTTGATGAATACTTTGGTCTTGAAACACTTAAGGTTATCGTAAAGCAGCCACTTGTATTAACAAATACAGCTGATAAGTATGATGTACTTGTAAATGTTCATGGCGGTGGATACACAGGCCAGGCAGGTGCAATCAGACATGGTATTTCAAGAGCATTACTTCAGGTAGATGCAGATTACAGACCTGCACTTAAGAAGGAAGGCTTCTTAACAAGAGATCCACGTATGAAAGAAAGAAAGAAGTACGGCTTGAAGGCAGCTCGTCGCGCTCCTCAGTTCAGCAAGAGATAATGCGCGTAGCAATGAGCCATGCGCTTGTAGAAAAGACATTCCAGATGAATGCTTGCATTCAGACTGGGATGTCTTTTTTTTGCAAGCATACGGCGAATGCCGCGACAACGAGGGATGCGAAGCATTCCGAGTCTGTCGGCATGGCGGATGTTTCTGGTTTTTTTATCTATAATTGTATTCAGCCTCGGTGAAACGCAGAAAATTTTGTACCGTAAACAGCGAGTAAACAGCAGGTAGACAGCAAAAT
>CAJOOB010000038.1 GCA_905236025.1 uncultured Lachnospiraceae bacterium | reverse complement strand
TTTTCTTAAGATTGTAAAGAAGCATCTTAATCCCGGAGGAAGGCTTATCATAGCAATTGAAAGTAAGCTTGGCATGAAGTATTTTGCGGGTGCAAGGGAAGACCATTGCGGTGAGTATTTCAGAGGTATTGAAGGGTACACTGAAGGAGACGGCGCGGTTACTTTTACCAGAAAAGAACTTGAAGAGATGTTTAATGAAACCGGGTTTGGTACATATAAATTTTTGTATCCGTATCCTGATTATAAATTCCCGTTTGAATTTTTCTCGGATTCATATTTACCTGCACCGGGAAGCTTAAATTCCAATCACAGAAATTTTGACAGAAACAGACTTGGTTTGTTTGATGAAAGCAAGGCGTTTGATAATGTTGTTGCAAACGGCTTGTTTTCTGTGTTTGCAAATTCATATCTTGTTGAACTTTCAAATGAAAAGATAAATGAATCTGAAAATTTAATATATCAGAAATGTTCTGATGACAGATCGGCTTCTTATGATATTGTTACTTCCATTTATGAAAACAGAAACGAAAGATATGTTGTTAAGTCGCCGTTTTCAAGTGAGGCTGAAAGTCATATTGAAAAATATTATATAAATGTAGAGCATTTGGATAATCAGTTTAAAACGGAAAATATAAAATGTTGTGAAACAAAGCGCGTTGAAAATGGTGTTAAACTGGAATTTTTAAATAACGCATCATTAGATTCCGTTTTGGATGAATATTACAAAAAAGAAGATTTTGCTGCGGTAAACAAAGTTTTTGAAAGACTTGTTGGGGTGCTTAGAAACGTTGCAGTTAACAAGTTTGAGATTACTGACGAATTTAAGAAAGTATTTGGAGATATTACATTTGACAAAGAGTATAAGTCTTTGAATTATACTAATGTAGATATGATTCTTTCCAATATTATTGATTGCGGTGATGTATGGAAAGTTATTGATACGGAGTGGGTATTTGATTTTCCGATACCGGTGGATTATGTCATTTACAGAATAATGAGATATTATTATGAGGCTAATGCCGGCAGATATAAATATATTGCAGGTGCATATGTTAAGTTTTCAGATAACGAGAAAAATATTTTTGCGAAGATGGAGGAAGGTTTCCAAAAATATATCATCAGTGAAAACGTACCAATTTGGGAACTGTATAAAGTAATGGGTAAGAGTGTTATTGATGTTACTTCAGTTGGTGCAGGTGAAGAAAGTAAATTATATTGGGAAGTCGAAGAAGGCTTTTCTGAAAGTAAAACGGAACATGCTAATACTGTAATGACAGGTACGGGTGAATATCTTCTTGAAGTTTCAATTCCTGAAGGTGAGACTGCTTTAAGGTTTGATCCGGTTGAAACATCATGCATTATCACTATTTTATCCATAACGTTGGATAATGCAGAGTGTGCATATAAGACAAACGGTAAGAAGATTGCGGAAGACTGTTACCTTTATGAATCTGATCCTAATATTATTGTTGAAAATATAGAAGGTTTTAATACACTTGTTATCAAGTATACATGTGGTGCTGTTGGAAACTATTCGTCTGAGTTTGGAACAGAATCGGATGCAAAACTTATACTTAAGAATAATGAACTTTCGAGTAATGCCAGAGATTTACAAAGACAACTTGAAGCTGTAAATAACAGCGTAAATGAAATAAGAAACTCGACGTCATGGAAGCTTACAAAACCTGTTAGAGGAAGTAAGGAGTTTGCCAAGAAGGTTATCAGAAAAAATCCTCTTTTGCTTGGTGCTGCTAAAAGAGTAAGATATATGATTACAAAAAATCCTGCCCATATGCCGCAAAAGAAGTTAAAACCACACAAAGAAATCACTTCTACCAAGGAAATCACATTCATTCTATGTAATGAAGAAAAGTGGAATAAGGAGAGAAATACCAAATTTGAAAAGGATATAAGATTCAGTATTCTTGTGCCTTTATATAATACTCCGAAAAGATATTTGAAAGAGATGATTGATTCCGTAAAATATCAGACATATGAAAAGTGGGAACTTTGTCTTGCAGACGGCAGTGACGAGGAGCATTCATATGTTTCAGACATTTGTATGGAATATGTAAATTCCGACAGCAGAATCAAATATAAAAAGTTAGAAGAAAACGGCGGTATTTCAAGAAATACAAATGCATGTATTGAAATGTCCACAGGAAATTATATTTCTTTATTTGATCATGATGATTATCTGCATCCGTCTGCTCTTTTTGAAACAGCCATGGCTGTGGAGAAGCATAATGCGGATTATATATATACAGATGAGGCTACCTTTAGGGAAAATAATATATTTGATATTATTACCTTCCACGGTAAACCTGATTTTGCCATTGATAATTTAAGAGCCAATAATTACATCTGTCATTTTTCATCATTTAGTAAGGAACTGCTTGATGAAGCGGGTTATTTTGACCCTGCGTATGACGGAAGCCAGGACCATGATATTATCTTAAGACTTACAGATAAGGCAAAGAAGATATATCATGTAAGAAAGTTGTTATATTATTGGAGATCTCATCCAAATTCAGTTGCAGCAGATATTAATGCGAAAACATATGCGATTGATGCTGCAAAACGCGCAGTTTATGCGCATTTGGAAAGAGCGGGCCTCGAGGCTGTAGTGGAAAGCAGTCCTGCATTCCCGACAATATTTAATATTAAGTATAAGATTAAAGGTTGCCCAAAGGTATCCATTATTATACCTAATAAAGATCATATTGATGACCTGGATAAATGTCTGAGAGCCATTCTTAATAAAACTACATACAGCAGGTATGAAATTATTGTTGTTGAAAATAACAGTACGGAAGAAAAGACATTTGAGTATTATAAAAACATTGAGAAGAACAGACGTATCAATGTTATTTATTATAAAGATGAGTTTAATTACTCAAAGATTAATAATTTTGCCGTAAATAATTCAGACGGAGAATTTGTACTTCTTCTTAATAATGATACAGAAATTATTGAACCGTCATGGATCGAATACTTGGTTATGTTCGGTCAAAGAGAAGATGTTGGTGCGGTTGGTGCTAAACTTTTCTATTCAGATAATACGGTTCAACATTTAGAGGTGACTTTGGGCTTTGGTACAGACAGAATAGCAGGTCATACACACCTTGGATTCCCAAGAAATTCTACGGGATATATGGGAAGGCTCTGGTATGCTCATGATGTTTCTGCGGTAACCGCAGCCTGTATGCTTGTAAAACGCTCGGTTTATGAAGAAGTGGGCGGCTTGGACGAGCAGTTTGTTGTTGCTTATAATGATGTTGATTTTTGCATGAAGGTAAGACAAAAAGGGTATTTGATAGTTACAAATCCTTATTGCGAACTTTATCATTATGAATCTAAATCAAGAGGATATGAAGACACACCTGAAAAACAGGAAAGATTTAAATCAGAGGTTGCGCTGTTTAGACAAAAGTGGCAATCGGAACTTGAGAAAGGTGACCCATATTATAACCCGCAATTTTCTTTGGACAGACCGGATTTTTATTTTGTTGGGTGCGAGGAGTAAATGAAGGCATGAAGTGTTTGGAATTAGTAGATATAATCGCTGATTTTGTCGAAAAGAAAAAACGTATAATCTTGTTTTTATGTTTATTAATCTTCTATGTTGGCTTGGTATTATATGGAGCTAAAAAAATCGGATATTATTATGCTCCTTATAATGTTACGGGGCAGAGTGCATATACTACTGAAGAACTTAACAGCGGAGAGGCTGTAGAACAGCAGTTTTCTGTACCTGAAGGGTATAAACCGCAATATCTCGAATTAATATTTGCGACATATTCAACCAAGGTTACCGGCGGAACTTATGAACTTCATATATATAAAGAGGATGGTACGGAGGTATATGCTTATACCGGTAATGCAACGGAAATAACTGATAATGCCAATATTAAATACTACGTTGGAGAGACTATCTTAAACAGTAACGAATTATATACTGTAAGTATTGTGTTTTATGATATTGATGATCAAATCATAACATTATATACGGATTGCTCGGATAATACAGAGTATTCTTCTTATGTTGGTGGAGAGATAATTGAAAACGACATAACTGTAAAACTGCTTTGGCGAAAAATTGACTTCTTCTTTTGCATGTATATTGCAATATGTGCTGTTATTATGATGCTTATAATAGCCGTATATTTAATGCTTTATAAATTTAATGTGCATGTGGAAAACATTGTTTTTACGGTTGTGGTTATTGTTGGCTTTATTTATAACTTAGTATTTCCTGTATACTCAGTTCCGGATGAAGATCAACATTTGTATAAATCATACTATATATCTAACTCTCTTCTTTTTGTTGATAACTTGGATGAGGGCTCAAAGATTAATATGAGATCCTGTGATGCTGATGCCGGATTAAGGACGACCAATATTAACAGAGAATATTATGATTCGTATTATTCTTATTTGAAAACTCCGTTTGTGAGCGAATCAGATACGGGAATAGTGATAAAAAACGGTGCAAGAGGAAAGAGCTCGCAACCATACTTATATGTCATTTCGGCGCTCGGAATAACCGTAGGAAGATTATTAAAACTTAATACGGTTTATTCGTTTATGTTTGGGCGAATTTTAAACCTGTTACTTTATGCACTGGTATTAAGATACTGCCTTAAGAAAATACCTTTAGGCAAGAGTAAACTGATTATTTGGGCTATGTTACCAATGGCTTTACATCAAATTATGTCATACAATTATGATTGTAGTATATTTATATTAAGTATGCTGGTTATTACGATGTCGCTTTATATCAGTCATACTACAGAGAAAATATCCATTTTGGATTGGGTGATACTGGTAGGCAGTGCTTTGTTATTAGCGCCGGTTAAGAGTTATGCTTATATTGCAATTGTTGCAGTTGTATTTTTGTGTATTAATAAAATAAAGAAAAAGGATAAAAAATCCTTATTTGCCGGTGGTGCGCTGATAATTGGATTAATCATGATTTTTGTAATTCCTAAAATTGTATCGTCATTTCAAGACACGGAAGAGGTTGTATCTACATCTTCAACATATATTGTTCCTTGGACAGGTACACCGGGATATACAATCGGTTATTTAGTTTCACACGTTACAGATGCGATATATGTTTTATATGATACAGTAGTTGTTAATGCGGGATACTACTTGTCTACATGCATTGGATCTTCCTTGGGATGGCTTGAGATAAAGGTATCAGATTTTATAATTGCAATGTTTTTTATGTTGATAGTTGTAACTGTAGTTTCTGAAAGTGAGACGATTATTTTAAGTAATAAAGCAAGAATATATTTAAGATTGCTTGCCATTTTTTCAATGTTTGTACCAATACTTGGCATGTGGATAAGCTGGACACCGCTTTCAAGCAGTATAATATTAGGCGTTCAGGGAAGATATTTTTTGATACCTGTACTACTTTTCCTGCTTACGTTGCAGAAAAGGGCCAAAGGCGAATCTTTCGTTTATAAAAAAATACTTTTATCGGCTGTAGCACTACAACTGCCAACATTACTGTATGTAATGATTAATCGATAGAATGAGAAAAGTAAGAGATATAGTTTTATTTGGATTATTATAGTTTAAAGAATTGTATTACGGAGGAATATCATGGAACATACATTTGCCATATGTGCGTATAAAGAAAGTGAATATCTTTCGGAATGTATTGAGTCGCTGCTTGCACAAACTGAAAAATCACTGATTTTTATTGCAACATCAACGGATAATGAGTACATAAGGAATATTGCAAAAAAATATGATATTCCTGTTTGTGTAAATCCTGGTGAAGGTGGAATAACGCAAGATTGGAATTTTGCACTTGGAAGGGCGACAACTAAATATGTTACCATCGCTCATCAGGATGATATATATGAGCCGGAATATACAGAAAAAATCATGAAGGCAATAAAAAAATGCAAAAAACCAATCATTGCTTTTTCAGATTACTGTGAGCTCAGAAACGGAAAAAAAGTAAGAAACACAAAGATGTTAAAGATTAAGCGGTTAATGCTTTTTCCTTTGAGAATAAAAGCTTTTTGGAGCAGTAAATTTGTCAGAAGAAGAGTTTTGTCTTTAGGAGATCCGATTTGCTGCCCGGCTGTTACATTTAATATGGAGAATGTTGAAAAGCCAATTTTTAATAATCACTTCTTGTGTGCTGAAGATTGGGAAGCTTGGGAAAAACTTTCAAAAAAATCAGGCGAGTTCATTTATTTAAAAAGACCACTTATGTGCCACCGAATACATGAAGAATCTACCACATCTGAAGCACTTAAAGCAGGCGTAAGAATAGACGAAAATTTTGAGATGTATTGTAAGTTTTGGCCAAAGCCTGTTGCTAAGTTTATTAATAAGTATTATACGACATCAGAAAAGTCTAATGACCTTTCCAAGGAATAAAGTATAAGTTGATAAAAGCAATTAATTGGCGTAAAATAAACGCGTCACTGATTTAAATACTAATGAGGTAATTATGAAGAATTTAGTTATTATACCGGCATATAACGAGGAAGGCAGCATTGTAAGAACGGTAGAAGATTTAAAAGAAAATGCTCCGGGGTTTGATTATGTAGTCGTTAATGACTGTTCAACAGATAATACGCTGGAACTTTGCAGAAAACATGGTTTTAGTTATTTGAACCTTCCGGTTAATCTTGGAATTGGTGGTGCGGTTCAAGCCGGATACAGGTATGGCTTTTATCATGGATATGATACTGCAACCCAGTTTGACGGCGATGGTCAGCATGATGCAAAGTACTTAGCCAGGATGGCAATGACTCTTGAAAGTGAAAATGCTGATATGGTTATTGGCTCTCGCTTTATCGAAAAAGAAGGATTTCAGTCTTCTTCGGTAAGAAGGGCGGGTATTAAGTATTTTACCGGTTTAATACATCTACTCACACATAAAACTATAACGGATCCAACATCCGGTATGCGTATGTGCAACAGAAAAATAATGGCTGAATTTACGGTTGATTATCCAAGAGATTATCCGGAACCTGAAAGTGTTGTAACAATACTTAAAAAGAAATATAAGGTTTTAGAAGTCCCTGTAATTATGAGGGAACGAAAGGAAGGAAAATCATCCATTAATTTAAAAGCAGGGTTCTATTATATGATTAAGGTGTCTCTTGCGATGATAATTGCAAGGTTTAAGAGATAGAAGGAGGAGAAAATATGTCATTAAGATTACAGATAATTGTTATTGTATGTATAGCATTTTTGATTCTCTATATTTTGAAATCGGTAAGTAAAAAGAAGATGGATTTTAAGTTTGGCCTGGGATGGCTTTTAATTTCCGTGATTATTATGGTATTTGCCATTTGGCCGAAGCTGCTTGCAAAAATGTCGATGCTATTAGGGATTGCAGATCCCGTAAATATGTTGTTTTTCTTCGCCATTCTTTTGCTTATTATGGTTGTATTTTCCTTGTCCAAGGCTCTTACGAAAGAACAGGACATGACAAAAAAACTTGCGCAGGAACTTGCTATTTTGAGAAAAGATTCCTGGGAATATTCTAATAGTAAGAAAAACGTAAATAATAACGGCGCTTTAGATACAACGATTGAGCAAGAGGAAAAGTAATACATGAAAGAATTGTTATACCTTAATTTAGATTTTACAAAATATCAAAATAAAGCAAAAGCTCAGGTTAAAGCATTCGATAAATTAGGAATTCGTACAAGAATTGCAACAATAGATAATGATGAAAAGAACTATATTTTTCGTATTTATGAATATAATGATAACAGATTTAATATCTTAGAAGAAAAGATAATTTTAGATTTTTTTAAAGTTAATCAAGGTGAAAATTCGCTTTGGGTATTATTTAAGCGCTTTAAAAATACCATGCGATTATACAAAGAGTTTAAAAAGAATTTTTTGGCTTATTTTAAGCGCGGAAAATATGATTATTGCTACATAAGGCGAATTGGATTTTTTATTATTTTCTTTAAACATGTTTTAAAAGAACTTTCTAAATCGTGTGATGTTATATATGAAATTCCAACATATCCGCTTGATAAATATAACAGTTTTCTTGTTAATATGGCGCAGTCGTTAGAAATGTTTGTTTTTAACCACTGTTTAAAAAAATATATTTCTCTTATTCCTATAATGCTTCAAAATGATGCAAAACCGGATAAGAAAATGGTTGTAATTTCTAATGCCATGGATTATGAAAGATTTGCTGATATCAATGAAGAAAAATCAGCATTCGGGAAAGAGTTAAGAATTATTATTTTAGCTCATATACTTGATTGGCACGGATATGATCGTTTTGTTGAATCGCTTAAAAAATATGACGGTGATATAAAAATTGTTGTTGATATATACAGCGATTTTAACGAAGAAACAAAGAAGTTAAAAAAATTGGCTGAATCATATAATCTTACAGACGTTCATTTTAAAGGTCAGGTTCAGCTTGATGATATTCTTTCAGATATTCAAAAATATCATGTTGCAATTGGAAGTTTGGGCTATCACAGAAGAAACGGAAAATATGATACTTCCATAAAAAACAAGGAGTATTGCGCAATGGGATTGCCGTTTGTTTGCTCTGCTGTGGATATGGCGTTTCCTGAGGACTTTGAATATATTTATTATGTGCCGGCCGATGATGAGAGCTTTGATATAAACGGAATAATTAATTGGTATCGGGAAATAAACAAAAAAGATTATAAGACAGATATGAGAAAGTATGCTTCCGAAGAGCTTACTTATGAAAAACAGTATAAGTCAGTTTTTTCAAAGTTGTAATAATAAAAAATTATTACTAAACACATATAGCTTTATAAATGATGAATGAAAGAAGAAAATGTATGGGAGATAATTCAAGAACAACAAATTCCAAAAAAAACGTATCGGCTAATCTTGCATTATATTTCATGCAGTCTCTCTTATCCTTTGTTGTCCGCACGATTTTTATAAAAAGATTAGGGGCAGAACTTATTGGCCTTGATAATCTGCTCCTTAATATTCTGGCCATGCTTTCAGTTGCTGAACTGGGTTTTAGTACAGCAATCAGTTATGCTCTTTATAAACCTTTGGCTGAAAATGATATAAGTAAAATTAATGCGTTCATGTCTTTTTACAGAAAGGTATATAACGCGATTGGCTGTATTATACTTGTGCTTGGCAGTATACTGGCCATATTTTTGAAAAATCTTGTAAAAGGTTATGACTATAAATATATATATCTTGTATATTTTTTGTACTTATTTTACACTGCCGTACAATATTTTATATCATACAAGGAAGTGCTTCTTTTTGCCGATCAAAAAGAATATAAAATATTTAAATTTAATTTTGCACTTACTATGTTGATATACATATTGCAGATATTACTTTTACTTTTTCATCCCGATTATGTATTTTATATATGTATTACAATTATATGCAAAATTTTATACAGAAGCATCGCAAACAGGTATATAACTAAGTATTACTCTGACGTTGATTTTAAATCTAAGAGTAAACTGGAAGTTAATGAAACCAAAAAGATTCGTGAAAATGTACTTGGACTGTTTGTATATAAGGTTGGAGAATATGCCATAAATTGCACAGATAATATTATCATTTCTGCTTTTATTAATATTATCACGGTTGGACTGTATACCAATTATTTATCTATAGTGACTGTTTTTAGAACGATTTTAAAGAGAGTATTTGCAGGAATTACGGCAAGTTTTGGAAACCTTTCCACTATGAATGATAAGATAAAAGAAGAAGATACTTTTATAAAAATGTCGTTTTTAGGCCTTTTGCTTTCAGGATATATTTCTCTGATTTTGCTTCTTTTGTTTAATCCTTTGGTTACAGTATGGTTGGGAAAACAATATGTATTGTCTTTTATTTCTGTTTGCTTCATAGTTATTAATTTTTACTTGGCAGTTAACCAAATTCCATTGGATACCGTAAAAGAAGCGAAAGGGTTTTATAAGAAGGACAGGTATGTTCCATTAATTCAAGCTGTAATTAACGTTGGTTTATCTGTTGTATTGGCAATTATTATTGGATTTAACGGAGTATTGATTGCAACATCTCTTAGTTATATTTTGACAGTCACGTGGAATAAACCATATATGATTTATAAATATGTTTTTGAAAAGAAACCGACAGCGTATTTTATAAGACAAGTTGAGTATATTCTAGTGTGTTGTATAATATATTTTGCATGTAGTAAACTTTTTTGTGTGATAAATCTCTCCGTCGGATTTTTGAAACTTCTGGTTGAGGGCGCTTTATCAAGTGTGATATATGCATTAATGATAACTGTATTCTTTTGCAGAACCAAGGAGTATAAATATTTATATTCTCTTGCACTCAGAATAATCAAAAGAAAATAATAAGTCAGGTGATTTTCATGAATTTTGAAAAATTCGAAAATAAAATATGGTTAGCATCACCGTGTATGCATGGTGAGGAACAGGCTTTCGTTAAAGATGCCTTTGATACTAACTGGGTTTCTACGGTTGGTGCAAATATAAATGCTTTGGAAGAAGAAATTGCGGAGATTTCCGGGTGCAAATATACGGTTGCTTTAAGTGCCGGTACCGCAGCGCTTCATTTATCAATTAAACTTGCCATTCAAAGTTTGAATGCTAAAAAAGAAGATGTGGTTGTTTTTTGCAGCGATCTTACTTTTGCTGCAACTATTAATCCCGCTGCATATGAAGGATTAAGAATTGTATTTGTTGACAGTGAGTATGATACCTGGAATATGGACCCGCTTGCTTTAAGAAAAGCGTTTGAATACGAAGTAACTAAGCGTGGTTCTAATGACTTTAAGGGCCTTGTTATTGTAGCGGACCTTTATGGTACACCTGCAAAACTCGATGAAATTTTGGCGGTATGTAATGAGTATAACGCTGTTTTAATTGAAGATGCTGCGGAAGCATTGGGTGCATCTTATAATGATAAACCGTGCGGAAGCTTTGGATATATTAATGCAATCAGTTTTAACGGAAATAAGATAATAACTACATCGGGTGGAGGTATGCTTACAACTGATGATAAAATAATTGCAGATCATGCAAGAAAACTTTCCACACAGGCAAGGGATCTTGCGCCTTGGTACGAGCATACAGAAACCGGATATAACTACAGAATGTCAAATATTCTTGCGGGAATTGGACGTGGTCAGCTGGTACATTTAAAAGAACATATTGATAGAAAAAAAGACATATATAAAACGTATGAAGAAGGCTTTAAGGATTTACCGCTTAGTCTTAATCCTATCTTAAATAACTCTTCTGCAAACTATTGGCTATCCTGTATTCTTATTGAAAAACAGGCACTTTCAAAACATGAAAGGACTGCAGATACGGGATGTTATGCTAAAGATGAATACCAAGGCGGAACAGATTTAAGACTCACTTGTCCTGATGAAATAAGGGGTTTTTTTGCTTCGCATAACATTGAAAGCAGACCGATATGGAAACCGATGCATATGCAACCGGTTTATTCAAACTGTGATTTTGCGACAAAATACGGAGTTATTCCTGCAGATAAAAAGAGAAATGCGGACGGCGGATACGTTGTTGAAAATGAAGAAGAAAAGGTATTGGAGGAATTTAACGGATTCTTATGTGCCTCAGAAGATATTTTTGACAGAGGGCTTTGTATGCCGAGTGATATAAATATGGACAAAGGGCAGCAGGATATAATTGTTTCCATGGTGCGCGCTCTGTTTGGCAGGTAAGTTAATATGAACAGGAAATTTAATCATAAAGCAAACGGAATATATGAACTTATTTTTAAGAGATTCTTTGATTTTATACTTTCTCTTGTTGCGCTTCTTATACTTTTAATTCCAATGATTATTGTTGCGATTCTTGTAAGAACAAAACTTGGAAGTCCTGTTATTTTTAAACAGGAACGGCCGGGGAAAAATGAAAAGATTTTTAAAATGTATAAGTTTAGAACAATGACGGATGAAAAAGATGAAGCAGGTAACTTGTTACCGGATGAGATTCGCTTAACCGCATTTGGTAAGAAACTCAGGGCAACAAGTCTTGACGAATTACCGGAGCTTATTAATATACTTAAGGGCGATATGGCAATTGTCGGGCCAAGACCGTTGCTTGTAAAATACCTTCCAAGGTATAACGAAACGCAGGCAAGAAGACATGAAGTTCGTCCGGGGTTTACCGGACTGGCTCAGATAAATGGTCGTAATGCCATTAGCTGGGAGGAAAAGTTTGCGTATGACATTAAGTACGTTGATAACATTTCGTTTTTAAATGATGTTTCAATTATATTTAAAACTGTAAAAGCCGTATTAAAACATGATGGTATTAGCGGTGAGGGAAATACTGAGTTTATGGGAAGTGAAACAAAACAATCGTTTAATTAAACAGAGGAAATATGAAGATATCAGTAGTTGTTGCCGCATATAACGGTGAAAAATATTTAAAAGAGCAATTAGACTCCATTATTTCAGAACTTGAAAAGGGTGATGAATTAATTGTGTCATTGGACCGTTCAACAGATAATTCAAGGGCCGTTCTTAAACAGTGGTTGAATGATAAATATGATGAAATTGTTGAAAAAGAATTAATAGTATTTGCAGGATACGGTCCCGGTAAAGGTGCACTTGCAAATTTTGAAGCTGCTCTTTCGAAAGCAAGCGGAGACGTTATTTTTTTAGCCGATCAGGATGACGTATGGGTTTCCGGAAAAAGAAGACAGGTTATAAGATGGTTTACAGATAAAAAAGTGATGGTTGTTTTGCATGATGCATATATTTGTGATGAAAACCTTGATGTGATGCTACCTTCTTTTTTTTCTCTGAGACAGGTTAGAAGAGGCGTTCTTTCAAATCTTATTAAAAATTCTTATCTGGGCTGTTGTATGGCGATAAGAAGAGATGTTGTAAGAGCTTCGTTACCGTTTCCGAAGGATTTGCCAATGCATGATCAGTGGCTTGGAATTTTGGGTGAATCAATGGGGCGTGTAATTATTCTAAAAAAACCTCTTTTATATTACAGAAGACATCCGGGTACGGTTACTGATTTTAATCATTCAAATACACTTCAAATGGTTAAATGGCGTGTAAATATTACGTATAATTTCCTTAAGCGAAGGACACTTATTAGGAAAATGCGTAATGAATAACCTGCAGTGTTATGAAGGGAAGAAAGTAAATGTTTACGGTATATGGAATAATGGTTTTATACAATAAACCACTTTTAGAATCGAATACATTTAATTCTCTTATGAAACTTTTGGATCATGAAGAGTTTTTGATATATACGGAATCTGCTTTAGAGGATGCTAATAAGAATGTTGAATCTAAGGCTGGCTTTGAATTAATTATTGTTGATAATTCTGAACCTGAAAAGATTAGTACAGCTGATAATGCAAAAACTCAGATTGCGGTAAAACAAAGAAATTGTACGTATATTTCAATGGACGGAAATAAAGGGCTTCCTAAGGCGTATAATGCAGCGCTTGATGTGATTAAAGCAAAGAATCCTGATATGATTGGGTTTGCAATGCTTTTGGATGATGATACAGAAATCAGTAAATCTTACCTGCAGGAAGTTTTTTCGCAGGTTGAATTTGGCGCACAGATTGAATCCGATAATAAATATGCTGCCGAAAAACTCATGGCGGGAGTTTATCTTCCGGTAATTTATGATGAGATTGGGATGATGTCGCCATCGACTCTAAGAAGGTATTACGCACATCGTGCAATGTGTAAACCGGAAGAAATTTTAGATAAGAGACTTTGTGGTATTAACAGCGGTATGTTAATTTCTTTGGGTATTTTCAGGACTTATCGGTATAATGAAAAAATGTTTTTGGATTATGTGGATCATATCTTTATCAGAGATATGCGTGATGCGGGCGTTCGTATGGAGGTTTTGTATGATGCGGTTTTAAACCAGCATTTTTCCGGAAACATTCACACGGTGCCTCAGGCAAGAAAACGTTTTAAGATTTTTAAAAAAGATGTTTGGATTTTTTGTAAGGAAAGCCCTGCGGGCTGGCTTACGTATTTGTATATAATAATAAGACGAAAGATGAAGTTTGTAAAACAATACGATGATTGGAAATTGTTTTTTACCATGTAGGGAAGCGTTGTTATGTCAGTTAAAAAGAATTATTTTTACAATACAGCTTATCAGATTTTAGCAATTTTGATTCCTCTTATCACAACACCGTATATTTCACGTGTACTTGGTGCAGGGGGAGTTGGTGAATATTCATACGCGTATTCTGTTGCGGGATACTTTGTAATGTTTACTTTATTGGGCCTTAATGTTTACGGAAACAGAACTGTTGCGACTAATCGTGATAATAATGAACTAAGAACGAAAACATATTGGAGCATATATTTTCTTCAACTGTTTATTGCGACAATTGTTTTCTTTTTATATTTTGCATACATTGTGTATAAAAAGTTTGATACCATGGCGGTAATTTTAGCCATTTACGTGGTGTCCGGTGCTTTTGACATAAACTGGTTCTTTAATGGTATGGAAAAATTTAAACTTACCGTTATAAGAAATTCTATTGTTAAAATCCTTAATGTTATTGCGATATTTATTTTTGTTAAGAAACCGTCTGATGTTTATGTATATGCGGTTGTAATGACTCTTGGAATAATTGTTTCTAATATTGCAATCTGGCCTTACTTAAAAAGAGAAGTTGGATTTTATCTTCCTTCTTTTAAAGAAATTTTTGTACATTTAAAACCAAATCTTGTATTGTTTTTACCTGTGGTTGCGATAAGTCTTTATAAGATTATGGATAAAATTATGCTTGGAGCGCTTACAGATACTGTGCAGGTTGGTTATTATGAAAGCGCTGAAAAGATTATTAATCTCCCAATCGCGTTTATTACTTCTTTGGGAACGGTTATGATTCCAAGAACTTCTAATCTTGTTGCGCAGGGAAAAAAGAAGGAAAGCAGAAAATATGTGGGATATTCAATGGTTTTTGCCATTGCGCTTTCTTCATCTCTTGCATTTGGAATTATGGGTGTTTCTAAGGAATTTGTTCCAATTTTTTACGGAAAAGGTTTTGAGATTTGTGTTTTACTGTATATGATTTTGATGCCTGCAACTGTGTTTAAAGCCATTGCAAACGTTGTAAGGACACAGTATTTAATCCCAAACAAGATGGATAAGCATTACGTTGCATCGGTTTTCTTTGGTGCGGTGGTAAATATTATATTAAATTTAATTCTTATCCCAAGAAGTGCTGCCGTGGGAGCGGCAATTGCAACTTTCTTTGCGGAGGCTTCCGTTTGTATTTTCCAATGTATTGATGTTTACAAGCTCATACCTGTTGGCAGATATATATTAAAGGGTGTTCCGTTTTTAATACTGGCAACAATTATGTTTGCGGTAATATTCTTTATAAGCTTGCCGTTTACGCCGCTTATTTCACTTATACTTAAAGTGATTATCGGTGGATGCATTTATGTTGTTGGTACTGTAATTATAATAAAGGCTACCAATGCTAATTGATTTTGCTTATGAATAACCTAGTTAGAAAGGAAATTAATGATGTGTGATATTGTATATGTAATTCTTCATTTTCTTACAATTAAAGATACTGTTGAAGCGGTTGATTCTATTATTAAGAAATCCGGAAATGAAAATTACCGAATAGTAATTGTTGATAATGGTTCCGGTAACGGTACCGGAGAAAAATTATCAGAAATGTACAAGGAATCAGAGCGTATCAAGGTTTTGCTTTCCGATTCTAATTTGGGTTTTGCCAGGGGAAATAATATTGGGATTAAATTTGCAGTAAATGAGTATAATCCGAAATTTGTTGTTGCAATGAATAATGATATAATTATGCAACAGGATAATTTTTATGAACTGATAATTGAGGAATATGAAAACTCTCATTTTGCGGTTTTGGGTCCAAAGGTTATTACTGCTGACGGAAGGGAGGATTCTTCGCCTGTAAGAAATGCCTCCATAGAGAAGCACTCAATTATGAAAACATGTAAGATGGAACGTTTTTTGTACATTGTTGATTATTTACATTTGTTTTGGGTATTACAGTTGTTGAATTGGTTTGTAAAAAAGGTTAAGAAAAATGGCAAAAAAGGTGAGACTGATCCCTATTTTTTAGAACGACATGAAAATGTGGTTTTACACGGATGCTTTTTAATTTTTGGTAAAGACTATTTTTCGGTATATGATGGCCTTGATGAATCCACTTTTCTTTATCATGAGGAAGAAATACTGTATTTAAAGACATCAAGACGTGGATTGAAATTGGTTTATAATCCAAAACTTATGATTTATCATAAAGAGGATTCGGCTTCCGGAGCAATGATTCCAAACAGCAGAAATATGAGAATGTTTAAACTAAAACATTGCATGAATTCTAATCGTGAATTGATTCGTATTGAAAAAGAAATGTCTTAAAACTAAAAAAACCGTTTCCTAATAGGAAACGGTCAATTTTATTTTCTTACTTAAAAAGAAGTTTTCCGATAAAGATACAAATACAAGCACCGATAACTGAAATGACAAGACTTCCGATGATGTTGCTTGAACCAATTCCGATAAGGCCCAAAACAAAACTGCCAACGAAACCGCCAACAATACCGAGTATGATGTTTCTAAGGAGTCCGCCTTCAGAATCCATGATTTTTCCGGCAATAAAACCTGCAAGTGCACCTAAGAGAATACCAATAATAATATTCATAATAATGTAAACCTCCAAATGATTGATTATTATATTTTAGTTGTTTTACAAACAACATATAAATCATAGCATAATTCTTTTTTGATGTCTAAACCTTTTATTAATCAGTACAAGTCTTTTGCTTCGTCTTCACCGACATTTACAAAAACGTTCCCAAAAAGCAGTCTTTCC
>CAJOOB010000037.1 GCA_905236025.1 uncultured Lachnospiraceae bacterium | reverse complement strand
TCAACCAAATACATTATACCCTGTTACTTTTTGTAACACGAAAGGAATGTTATGAAGGATAAGAAAACAATTGTAACTGTAGTTGTAGCGGCGGTTGTGGCGCTTTGTGCCATTGTGTTCGGGATTCTTTATGCTACCGGCGTTATCGGTGGTAATAAGAATGGTGCTGCAAGCAAAGAAGAGGAAAAAAGAGAGTATATGGCCATCAGCATGCCTGAAGGCACTACCGATTACCTTTTCTTTTACTTTAAGGGCGACGGAGGCTCTGCGCAACAGCAGATTTTCCTTGCTGTAAGTCATGACGGTAATACGTGGGTTGACTTAAACGGCGGTGAGCCGATTCTTGACGTAAGTGATGCAACAGAAGGCGATATCGGTGTCAGAGATCCGTTTATCGTTCGTTCACCTGACGGAAGTAAATTTTACCTTATTGCGACAGACCTTTGCATCGGTACCGGAGACGGCACTCATACATGGGCAACATCACAGAGTATTTCAGAATCCAGTAAGTATATTAGAGTCTGGGAATCCGAAGATTTGGTTAACTGGTCTGATTCCTGGCTTGCAAAGGTCGGTATTACGACTTCTTCATATACATGGGCACCTGAGGTTATTTGGTCTGAGGAAGATCAGATGTATATGATTTATTATGCTGCCGGTAATACAAACGATCCCGATAATTCTTCGAGCGCTTGGCAATCGAGAACATGGTACGTACTTACTGAAGATTTTAAGACATTTACTGAGCCGAAGTTATATGCATCGAGTGTAAATGATGAAGGCCAGATTGATATGGATATTGTTTATGCCGGAGATAATACTTATTACAGAATATCTTCAAGTTACCCGGATATGATGATTGAAAAGAGTACAAACGGCCTTTTCGGTGACTGGGAAGTTGTTTCTTCTTTACAGGATTTGGGCCTTAATTACGGTGCTGCCGGTAATACAACAGACGGTATTATGATTGTTGAAGGACCGGAAATCTTCATGTATAACTCCGATGATATAGGAGATTATGAAGAGGTTTGGGGAATTTTACTTGATAATTACGGCGGTATAGGATATTTCCCGATTTGTACGACAGACCTTGGTTCGACTTCAGGAACCACATATTTTACGACAGATTATGATTTTGGTTCAACGACTAAACGTCACGGTACTATTTTAAATATCACTGCCGAAGAATATGAAGCGGTAATGGCTAAATGGGGCGAGGGTGTTGAAGTGCCGGAAGGAAACGGATTTTCAACCGCAGATGCAACAAAAATGTCGGAAGAGCCTTTGCTTTTATACACATTTGAAAGCGGAGACGCAACAGATACGGGCGAAGGAGATACTAATTCATATGACGGTACTCTTTATGGAAACGCAAAGGTTGTAACTGATTCAGAAAAAGGTAACGTTTTATATCTTGACGGTACTGACGGTACTTACCTTGAGTTTCCGCAGGGCTTTTTTGACAATATGGATTCAATGACCATTTCAATGGATGTAATGACCATGTTATCAAGCGGTGATTTCTTTACGTTTACATACGGTACGGATAATACATATTATTCATTTTTAAGGCTTCGTGACACGGCGGTAAGATTTGCATCTACCGTTACAAGTTACAATGCTGAATCGGAAGTTTCGGGAACCGCAGGCGGTGTTGGAGTCTGGACAAACGTTGTAATTACAATTAACGGACAGAGCGTTAAATTATATATTGACGGCGAACTTGTTTCAAGCGCTACGTTTGCTGAAACAACAAGTGACCTGGGAAGTAATTTGCTTGCATATCTTGGTAAGTCTTTCTACGGCGCGGATGCTTATTTTAACGGTTATTTTGATAATGTTGCGGTTTATTACGGTGTTGCATCATCTTCACAGGCTGCAATTTTAGCGGGCCTTGAAGATGAAGTGATTTACGGCGTTACAGCATCTGATTCTTCTTTAATGGGTTACAATCTTGATTTTGATAATAAGACTGTTGAACTTATTATAAGTAAAAATTCGGATTTGGATATTACGGATGATGCCACATCGCTTGATGTAACATTTGAACTTTCGGATTTATGTGAGGATACAACGCTTACTCAAACGATTTATCTTGCCAAAAGCAACACTTTAGAGGTTGTATACGGCAGTGAAACTTTGGAGTTTACGGTTACTTCCGTGTTATCTTCAAACCCTGTGCTGGAAGGTCAGTATGCAGACCCCGATATTGACTGCTTTGACGGCGTTTATTACATTTATCCTACAACAGACGGTTATTCCGGCTGGGCAGGCTATCAGTTCCACTGTTTTTCTTCGACAGACCTTGTTAACTGGACTGATGAAGGAGTTATCCTGGATGTTAAAAATGATAATGTAGCTGCAGAAGACAATACAAACGGCTATGCGGGTGTTCCTTGGGCCGATGGCTACGCATGGGCTCCGACAATCGAAGAAAAAGACGGTAAGTATTACTTCTATTTCTGCGCTAAACGTTCAGGCGGCGATTCATGTATAGGTGTTGCGGTTTCAGACAGTCCTACGGGGCCTTTTGTCGCAATGGATGAGCCTCTCATTACACCTGAAACTGTTTCTGAAAATCTTGGATTTTCAAGCGGACAGACAATTGATCCGTCAATCTTTACAGATGATGATGGTACTTCATATATTGTTTGGGGTAACGGATACGGCGCAATCGCACAGCTCGGTGATGATATGGTGAGCCTTGTTGAAGGTACATTTAAGCGTTACAGTGGACTTACGGACATTAGAGAATCTCTTACAATATTTAAGAGAAACGGAATTTATCACTTCCTTTGGTCGTGTGATGATACAGGAAGCGAAAATTATCACGTAAATTACGGATATGCAACCGATTTATACGGAACGGTTACATATGTTGGAACAATTCTTTCTAAGGATTCTTCTTCCGGCATTTTGGGAACCGGACATCAGAGCGTTTATTATGATGAAGAAACGGATACGGCAATCATTGCATATCACAGATTTGTTACTCCGAAGGGTACGTATTTAAGTGATTACGGTGTTCACAGAGAAACCTGTCTTGATTATCTTACCTTTGACGAAGACGGTCTTATTGAAGTTGTAACGCCTTCGGCTTAAGATTGTGTGGCTATCGGACAAATAATATAAAAAAGTTGTTGAAATGCGGTGGATGTTATGTTATATTACATCTGTTGCACAATAAGCACATATACTTTTACGACAAGCGGTGCCGTATTTTGCGGTCTTGTCGAAACCTTACGCAGTTTGAAAGTATATGAAAGTTAAACCAAATGGAGGAATAAAAATGAGCGTAATTTCAATGAAACAGTTACTCGAAGCAGGTGTTCATTTCGGACATCAGACAAGAAGATGGAACCCTAAGATGGCTGAATACATCTTCACAGAAAGAAACGGTATCCACATTATCGACCTTCAGAAGTCAGTTGGTAAGGTAGATGAAGCTTACAAGGCAATTTCTGATATTGCTGCAGACGGCGGTACGATTCTTTTTGTTGGAACAAAGAAGCAGGCTCAGGATGCTGTTAAGACAGAAGCAGAGCGTTGCGGTATGTTCTATGTTAACGAAAGATGGTTAGGCGGTATGCTTACTAACTTCAGAACTGTTCAGACCAGAATTGAAAGACTTAAGAAGATCGAAGCAATGGCTGAAGACGGTACTTTCGATGTACTTCCAAAGAAGGAAGTTATTGAACTTAAGAAGGAACAGGAAAAGCTTGAGAAGAACCTTGGCGGTATCAAGAACATGAAGAGAATTCCTGATGCTATCTTCGTTGTAGATCCTAAGAAGGAAAGAATTTGTATCCAGGAAGCACAGGCTCTTGGTATTACTCTTATCGGTATTGCTGATACAAACTGTGATCCTGAAGAACTTGATTATATCATTCCTGGTAATGATGATGCTATCCGTGCTGTAAAGCTTATCGTTTC
>CAJOOB010000036.1 GCA_905236025.1 uncultured Lachnospiraceae bacterium | reverse complement strand
TTTAGACATCTTTTAGAAAAGAGATTCTGGCTTTCTTCCTGCAGAGTACAGCAAGAAATTGGAAGTACAGCAAAGGTACAGCAAATTACGTTTTTTGCATACTGCATAGCGCTCAATAATACTTCGACGGAAATTACGGGAATACTTGATAATACTGAGAAACAAAGTACTGCTGTCGTTGTGTTTAATCCATTATCACCGATGGATAATAAACTGGTCAAATTAAAAACGTTCGCAGATTATATTATCGCAGGATGAGGAAAAATTGCTCGCTGAGAAGTGGCTAAAACATAGTATAAAGAATAGAAATAACAAAATAACGCCCCACTCTTTATAAATTATAAAGAGTGGGGCAGTATTAATTTAGATGTGAAGATGTTTTACTTATTATTTAGCAACTACTTAAATTAGTACTTGAATCCTTTTACCTGTGCCTTTAAGTCAGTTGTAATTTTATCAACGGAATTTGCTCCGTGTAATACGTTGTTTGAAACGGAAACAAGTTCTGTGGCACCGCCTGCAACGCTTGAAATACCGTTTGCATTTTCTTCAACCGCTGAATCAATTGAATTGATTGAATCATAAATTGAGTTGATTGAATCAGATATTTCGTTGTTGTTTGCAGAGATTGATGAAATTGCATCATAACAATCATTAAGGGATTTTGCGTATTCTTCAATAATCTGCTTTTTTTCTTCCATATTTTCTTCAGATATCTTTAACATGATTTCTGAAACTTCTTCTGCCGCTTTTACGAGCTGATCAACGATTGAAAGAACATCATCTGATACTTCCTGGATATTATGAGCCATCTCGGCAGAGTTACCGGCAAGTGAACCAATTTCATCCGCAACAACAGCAAATCCACGTCCGGCTTCACCGGCTCTTGCTGCTTCAATTGAAGCGTTAAGTGATAAGAGGTTGGTCTGTGAAGCTACATCTGATATACCCTGGGTCATCTTCTGGATTTCTTCAACCTTTTGAGTATCCTTGATTCTTTCGTTAAGGCGTTCAATTGCCTCGTTGAGGCGCTTCATAGTTGCTTCGCCGTTTGTCTCGATTTTTTCTTTAAGTGTATTTAAGTCATCAAGCTCTTTACTGATGTCTTTTGTTTTATCGGCAGTATTCTTACTGACTTCTTTGGTGAGTGAGGTGATTTCGCTTATCTGCTTTGCAACTATTGTTGTGGAAGCGGATGTTTCCTGTGAACTTGCACCCATCTGCTGCATTGTTGCGGAAATGTTTGTAACGTTTTCCGTACTTACGCCGGCTGCATCTTTAAGTTCATTAACATTTGCAACGAGTTCGTCGGAAGCATCATTGATTGTTGAAATGATTTCTCCCATTGCATTTTTAAGTTCGTTAACGGAATTTACCAAGCGTCCGACTTCATCTTTTGATTTTGTTGTAATATCTTCCGTAAGGTCTGCGTTACCGTTCTTTACACCGTCGGCAAGGTCTTTAATCTTGTTGCTTGCGGCCGTGATTGGATTTGCAATATAAATACCTATTATTGTTGCAACAACAATTGCAATTAAAAGACACACCAAAAGAATGCTGATTTCCGTCTTTTTTACACCGTCTGCAACTGAATCAAAGTTTTCTGCAGGTGTTACGTAATATACCATCCAGCCTGTATCTTCGGCCGTCTTTAATGTTACGTAAATATCGGTTCCATCATAATCTTCAATTGCGCCCGCATCATCTGATGCTGCAGCAGTTACATAATCAATTCCCAAATCATCAATTGAGAGGATTGTTTCGGTGGTTGAGTTAAACGCACTGTTTGGATGATAAATCATATATCCCGAACCATCTGTAACAAAGAGGTATGAACCTTCTTCACCGTGTTCTTTCGTAAGTGTATCAATACCGGAAAGGAGAGTGGAAACATAAATATCCAAGGCAGCAACGCCTTCCCAACCGTTTGAATTAAAGTATTTTGATACAGTAATTACAAGGTTTCCGCTGTTTGCATCAACGTATGGATCTGAGTAGTAAAACTTACCCTTTAATGCAACCGCACCTGTGTACCATGAACGCGTTGTTCCGTCAAAATCATCACTTGGTACCCATCCTGAACCGTTAATCAAATCGCCGCCTGTAAGCTGGATATATACCATGGCTGCGCTTTCATCATTTTCGGTGATTTCCACAAGAGTTGATGTTGCGTTTGCCAAAGACTTAGCAATTTCTTCATCATCATCATTTTCTCCCGAGGTAACGGCGGTAATTGCTGAATCTACCGTTCCAGTTTCATTTACAAGCCAGTTATTTACAACGGCTGCGAAGTATTCAGACTTGTAATTATAATTGGCATTTAAAGAGTCTTCAAAACTGCTCTGAGTTTCATGATACGTAACATAACACTCTAAAGAGAGCAATGCCGCACAGAGTATTGCAATTACAAGGACTAGCTTGAGCTTAAGACTTTTAATCATCTAAACTACCTCCTAAAATATTAAATTCTTTCACTTGGTTGAATGTTTTCACAATCTAAGCTTTTTTAATTCTATCAAAAAATGTCTGTTTTGTAAAGAAAAAAGCGCATTTTGATAGCGTATGGGATACGATTTTGTTAACCAAAAGCATCATTATTTAATAACGATTTTGTTATAGGAGAAAAAGGCTGGATGTGTTATAATATGAAAGTCAGTGTTTGACAATTAATAATGTTTGGAAAAGGGAATTATGTTGGACGAAAAAGAAAAGTTAGAAGAAAATACAGAAAATACAGGAGTTTCAGAAGGCGTTTCAAGCGAAAGTGCTTCAAACGAAAATGTATCAAGCGAAAATGTTTTAAACGAAACGGAACCGGTTTTTGAATATATTTCGGAAGAAACGCAAAAGCCTGAAGATACATATCAAATAAGCCCTGAACTTGAAAAGGCTCAGGATTCTAAAAAGAACAAGAAGAAAATGAACCCTGTTGTGGCTGAGGTGTTAAGCTGGGTTAAAATGATAGCCATCGCCTTCATCTTAGCGGTTGTAATTGATAATTTCATCATTATAAATGCCACCGTTCCCACAAGTTCAATGGAAAATACCATTATGACCGGAAGCAGAATGATTGGTTTCAGATTTTCTTACATCTTCAGCAAGCCTGAAAGAGGAGATATCATTATCTTTAAGTATCCTTTGGATGAATCACAGACTTACGTTAAAAGAGTGATTGGTCTTCCGGGCGAAACCGTTGTTATTGAAGACGGTGAAGTGAGAATATATGAAGCAGGGTCAGATGAATACTTTGTTTTGGAAGAGGATTATTTAAAAGAAGAGTGGACCATCCGTAATGATGGCTACGAATTTAACATCCCTGAAGGCTGTTACCTTGTTTTGGGCGACAACAGAAATGCGTCTGCAGACGCAAGAGTCTGGTTACAGACAATTCAGGACAATATTAGCGGTATAAATGTTTATAATGAGGATATTCCTGAAACCACGGTGACTGATTTGAATGCAATTTATGTTGCAAAAGATAAGATACTTGGCAAAGCAGTATTTACTTATTGGCCGCTTGATAGTATTTCTTTATTAAATAATGATCCATACGAAGATTAATATTTGTTTTTGATAAAATGGAAATTGAATTTTAAAAGGAAAGATGAAGAAGTTACTTAAACACTTAAAAGAATATAAGATTCAGTGCCTCCTTGCGCCATTATTTAAGCTCTTGGAGGCATCTTTTGAACTTTTTGTTCCGCTCGTTGTTGCAAGCATCATTGATAATGGTATTGCAAATGATGATAAAATGTACATTTTGCAGAGGTTTGGCTTGTTGGTTTTATTGGCAATGGTGGGCTTAACCTCTGCCATTTTTGCGCAGTATTACAGTGCAAAGGCGGCTGTGGGATTTGCGGGAAAAGTAAGATATATGCTATTTTCTCACATACAGACGCTTTCTTTTACCGATCTGGATAAACTTGGTACTTCCACAATGGTTACAAGACTTACAAGTGATGTTAACCAGGTTCAGACCGGTGTTAATTTAACGCTTCGTTTGCTTCTTCGTTCACCGTTTATTGTTTTTGGCGCAATGATAATGGCGTTTACTGTGGACGTTAAGACGGCGTGGATTTTCGTTATTGTTATTCCTGTTCTTTTTGTGATTGTCTTTGCCGTAATGGCCAATACGCTCCCAAGATACAATAAAATCCAGAAAAATCTGGACATTGTCGTTACAAAAACAAGAGAAAATCTTTCCGGTACAAGGGTTTTAAGGGCCTTTACAAGACAGGAAAGAGAAATTTATGAATATACAGAGGCTGTTAATGAACTTGAAAAAGTTCAGGAAATTACAGGTAAAATCAGTAATATTATGAACCCTGCAACGTTTATTGTTATTAATGTTGCAACGGCTTTTGTTATTTATGTGGGCGCAATAAGAGTTGATGTGGGTGACCTTACACAAGGTCAGGTTGTGGCTTTGGTTAACTACATGTCACAGATTCTGGTTGAGCTTGTAAAGCTTGCAAATCTTATTATCACAATTACAAAAGCGATTGCAAGCGGTAACAGAGTTCAGACTGTTTTAGAAATTGAAAACTTTGATATTTTAAATATGAATAAAGAGGATAACGTTCTTGGCTCAGAAACCGGAAGCGACGCTTCAAATAATGATTACGCGGTTTCTTTTGAAAATGCTTGTTTAACATATGCAGGTGACTTAGAGCCTTCTTTGGAGAATTTGAATTTTTCCGTTAAGGAGGGCGAAAATATCGGAATTATTGGCGGTACAGGTTCAGGTAAAACCAGTGTTGTTAATCTTATTGCCGGTTATTATAAGGCAACAGAAGGCTCTGTAAAGGTTTGCGGCAAGGATGTAAAAAAATATGAAAAAAACGAGCTTTTAAACAAGGTTTCGGTTGTTTTACAAAAGGCAGTTTTATTTAAAGGTACCATCAGAGACAATATTACCTTTGGTATGGATAACGTTTCTGATGAAGATATTATGGAAGCCTGCAGGGTTGCTCAGGCAACGGATGTTGTTAATTCTAAGAAAGGTGGACTTGATGCTTTGGTTGAAGAGGGCGGAAAGAATTTTTCCGGCGGGCAGAAGCAACGTCTTTCCATTGCAAGAGCGCTTCTTAGAAAACCTGAGATTTTAATACTTGATGATTCTTCATCGGCACTTGATAATCTGACTGATGCGGCTTTAAGAAGAGAAATAAACAATCTTTCATATAAGCCGACACTTTTTATTATTTCCCAAAGAACTTCTTCGTTGGAAAAGTGTGACAGAATCCTTGTTTTAGAAGACGGTAAGCCTGTGGGACTTGGATCTCACCAAGAGCTTCTTTCAAAAGACAGTGGTAAATTCTGTGATGTATATGAAGAAATCTATAATTCGGGATTTGTAAGTGCAACAAAAAACGCGTAATAACGGAGAAATGAAATGAACAGTGTTATGTCAAACATTTTTAAATACATAAGCAAGTATCGTTTGTATGTAGTCTTAAGTATTGCATGCGCAGCCGTGTACGCGCTTTTATCCCTTTATATTCCAATCCTTACCGGTGATGCGGTGGATGTTATTATTACAAAGGGTGATGTTGATTTTGATAAGATTTTTGAAATCCTTTTAAAAGACCTTTTGGTTATTTTGTTTGCTGCCTTGGCTCAGTGGATTATGGGTGTTTGCAATAATAAGATTTCATATAACGTTATAAGAGATTTAAGAAGGGATGCGTTTGAAAAGATTCAGACACTTCCGCTTAGTTATATTGACAGCCATGCGCACGGAGATATTGTAAGCCGTATTATTTCTGATGTTGATACTTTTTCAGACGGACTTCTTTTGGGATTTTCTCAGCTTTTTACAGGCGTTGTAACAATTCTTGCAACAGTATTTTTCATGCTTTCAATTTCCTGGAAGGTGGGGCTTTTGGTTATTGCGCTTACTCCGCTTTCTTTAATTGCGGCATCCGTTGTTGCAAAGCTTATTTATAAGATGTTCAGACGTCAGTCTGAGATTAAGGGAAGACAGACTTCTTACATTAACGAAATGATTGGAAATGTGCGTACCGTTAAAGCATACGGCAGGGAATCTGATGTTACAAAGGATTTTAAAGAGATTAATGATGAACTTACGGATGTTAGTACCAAGGCAATTTTTTATTCTGCCATTACAAATCCGCTTACAAGATTCATTAACTCTCTTGTATATGCAAGTGTTGCGCTTTATGGTGCGTTTAATGTAATTGCACTTAACATAACGGTTGGTAACCTTACAAGTATTCTTATGTACGCCAATCAGTACACAAAGCCGTTTAATGAGATTTCAAGCGTTATTACGGAACTGCAGAATGCTTTTGCCTGCGCAGAAAGGGTGTTTGAACTTATTAATCGTAAGGAAAGGGTGCCTGAAAAGGAAGATGCGGTTGAACTTACAAATGTTTCGGGTAACGTTGAATTTAAAAATGTATCTTTTTCTTACAATAAAGAAACTAAGCTTATTGAAAACTTTAATATAAATATTAAACCGGGTATGAGAGTGGCAATTGTTGGCCCGACGGGTTGCGGCAAGACCACGGTTATTAACCTTCTTATGCGCTTTTATGATACGGATAAGGGCGGAATTTATGTGGATGGTATTGATACCCGTGATATTACAAGAAACAGCTTGAGAAGAAATTTTGGAATGGTTTTGCAGGAAACCTGGTTAAGAAGCGGAACGGTCAGAGATAACATTGCAATGGGCCGTGAAGATGCAACCGAAGAAGAGATTATTGCTGCGTCCAAGGCTGCGCATGCGCACAGCTTTATTAAGAAACTTGAGAAAGGGTATGATACGGTGATTTCTGAAGACGGAGGCAGTCTTTCCGCCGGTCAGAAGCAGCTTATCTGTATTGCAAGGCTTTTTCTTGCGCTTCCTCCAATGCTTATTTTGGATGAGGCTACATCATCAATTGATACCAGAACGGAATTAAAAATACAAAATGCTTTTGCAAAGCTCATGAAGGGAAGAACCAGCTTTATTGTTGCCCACAGACTTTCAACAATCAAAGAAGCGGACCTTATTCTTGTAATGAATAAGGGCAACATTGTGGAAACGGGTAGTGATGAAGAACTCACGCAAAAGAAGGGATTTTATTATAATTTAAAAACAGCGGTAGAAAAATAAAAATATTATGTATTATAAAAAGTGGTAAAGGAACAGAAAAAATTAATAATATTTAAAACAGCAGTGGATAAAAAGAGCGTTTTGTTGTATAATCGATACATATTTAGCAGTGAGAAAAAAGGTGAAGGTAAGGTATGAGAGTTTATAAGAGAGTGACCGAGCTTGAACCGGGTATGATTATTGATCAGTCAATTATTGACGAATCAGGACATGCTCTTATATATCGCGGTACGGTTTTAGATAAATTTATAATTGTCTCCCTGAAACAGCTTGGTTTTTCAAGCGTGTACGTGAAAGAGGGAGAAGAAGGTGCGGAAATAGTACCTCAAAATGTGCCGTCAATCAGTAAAAAAGCGGAATCGGTTATTGAAAAAACAATTGTTTCTGACAGAAACAAGATTGAGCTTCATGAAAGCGTTAAAAGAAGGATTTCTGAAAGTATTGAGTACATCTACAACCACGGAAATGATGATTTTTCCCTGGTTGCAAAGAGTGTTACGAATGAGCTTATGGAAACCATCATGTCAAACAGCGCAATAGCTTTTGACATTGATTCATTACGTGTAAATGATGAATACACATACAAACACAGTGTTGATGTGGCGGCCATGGCCATGATTGTAGCCAAAAACTACGGTTTGTCAACCCGGGATATTCATGATATTGGTACTTCCGGGCTTTTGCATGATATTGGTAAATCAAGAATCCCGATTGACCTTCTTAATAAGCCCGGACGTCTTACGGACAGAGAGTTTGCTTTTATTAAGGAACACGCAAAATACGGGTATGAGATGATTAAGGATAACGAAAATTATACTAATCTCATAAAACTTGGCGTTTTGCAGCATCACGAAAAGATTAACGGTTCGGGGTATCCGCTTGGTGTAAATGCTTCTAAGATTTCCACTTATGCAAAAATTCTTTCCGTTGTTGACATTTATGATGCTTTGGTCACTGAAAGGCCGTATAAACAGGCGTTTTCAAAGACGGATTCCATTGAAATGATAATGTCAATGACAGAAACCTTGGACGAAAAAGCAATGAAGAGCTTTTTATACAGTGTTTTACTTTATCCTACGGGTACAACCGTACAGTTAAGTAACGGCGAGTTTGCAAAGGTTGTTGAAAATTACCCGGATGCTCCAATGCGACCAAAGGTTGTTGAGTTTAAGTCAGGAAATGTTTATAATCTTGCGCAGGACCTTTCTGTTGCAAATATTGTTATTGTTTAAAAGGTGGGAAATATATGAGTAATTTACCAAAAGATCCGAACATGCTTTTAAGTTACGTAAATACGCAGTTGCGTGATAATTACCCGTCACTTGAGGAAATGGCCGGGGCAATGGATTTTGATATTGATGAGCTTTTGGCGAAAATGGATTCGTCCGGTTTTGTCTTTGATAAAAAAGTAAATAAATTTATTTCAAAATAATCAGTGATAATGAATATATGGAAAGACCTCTTTTAAGTCAGATGAGTGATCTGATGAGTGAGGTCTTTTTTTGTGCTTTTACAAACATTAAAAAAATGATTTTAACTTTTACATTTATATGCTAAAATATTAAATTGTTATGTGAGTTTTTTCACGACACTTATATAAACGTGGCGTATTTTACGCATGAATGGAGATTATTATGAGTAAAAAACCAGTAGTTTTAATGGTACTTGATGGTTTTGGTCTTTCAGATCATCAGGAAGCAAATGCAGTCTATATGGCAAAGACACCTGTTATGGACAAGTTAATGAGCGAATGCCCGTTCCAGAAGGGCTTAGCATCAGGTCTTTCAGTTGGTTTGCCGGATGGCCAGATGGGTAACTCCGAAGTTGGCCACATGAATATCGGTTCAGGTCGTATTATATATCAGGATTTAACTTTAATCACAAAGTATATTGAGGATGGAGTTTTCTTTAAGAACGAAGAATTACTTGCAGCAATTGAAAACTGTAAGAAGAATAATTCTGACCTTCATGTCTGGGGACTTCTTTCGGATGGTGGCGTACACAGCCATAACACTCATCTTTATGCAATCCTTGAGCTTTGCAAGAAGGAAAACTTTGACAGATTGTTCCTTCATCCTTTCTTTGACGGAAGAGATACACCTCCTGCTTCAGGTAAGGGATACCTTGAAGAATTGGTTGCAAAGACAAAGGAAATTGGTGTCGGTAAAGTTGCAACTCTCTGCGGCAGATATTATGCAATGGACAGAGATAATAACTGGGACAGAGTGCAGAAAGCTTATGATGCACTTGTTTTGGGCGAAGGCAACAAGGGGACTGACCCGGTTGAAGCAATGCAGGCTTCATATGACGCCGATGTTACGGATGAATTTGTTATCCCGACAGTTATTACGGATGAAAACGGAAAGCCGCTTACAACAGTTAAGCCAAACGATTCCGTTATTTTCTTTAACTTCCGTCCTGACCGTGCAAGAGAAATCACAAAGGCGTTCTGCTATTCTGATGAAGATATTAAGGCACTTGGCGGTGACCCTTCAAACTCTAAGTCCATCGCTTCATTAAAGAGAGCAAAAGGCTTTATGCCTCTTACATACGTTTGCTTTAAGGATTATGATGAGTCAGTTCCTAACAAGCGCGTAGCATTTAAGAAAGAGGAAATTACAAATACATTTGGCGAATACCTTGCAAAGAACGGACTTAAGCAGTTAAGACTTGCTGAAACAGAGAAATATGCACATGTAACCTTCTTTTTTAACGGCGGTTTGGAAGAGCCAAATGAGGGAGAAGACAGAATTCTTGTTAATTCTCCTGCTGTTGCAACATATGATCTTCAGCCTGAAATGAGTGCTCCTGAGGTTAGTGAAAAGCTTAATGCTGCAATCAAGTCAGATAAGTATGATGTTATTGTAATTAACTTTGCAAACCCTGATATGGTTGGACATACAGGCGTTTTGGAAGCTGCAATCAAGGCTGTTGAAAAAGTTGATGAGTGCGTTGGCACTGCAGTTGAGGCTGTTAAGAGCGTTGACGGCGTATTGTTTATCTGTGCTGACCACGGTAATGCAGAACAGATGATTAATTATGAGACAGGTGCACCTCATACGGCTCATACAACAAACCCTGTTCCGTTCATTCTCTTTAACTATGATTCAAACTACACTCTTCGTGAGGGTGGCCGTTTGTGTGACATTGCTCCTACTCTTCTTGAGATTATGGGTATGCCACAGCCTGCAGAAATGACAGGTAAGTCATTGCTTATAAAGAAATAGTTAAAATTCTAAGGATAAAAGTAAGGAAGTCACCCCGCTTTGGGGTGACTTTTTCGCTTGAATAAGGTTTTCATAATGTGGTATGTGATTTTTTATTATCTGTGTTTACAAGGGAGTATGTAATATCATCCTTTTGCCATATGATTCTGAAATATTCAAACTCACCGTCTGCTACCACATCTAACGTTGCGTTTGTTTCTTCTTCTTGTTTAGTACTTTTTTTCGTGTCTGTAATATTTGGAATAACCATACTTCCCACCAGTGCAATTATTAAGCCTGCGGCAACAGGTATTACAATTTTTGCAATTGTTGCAAATGAAACCACTTTTTTTCTTTTGTGATTTTTGCCTGATATTTGCAAGCATACGATCCCTTGCGTCCCTCAATCTGTTCCTGATTGTCGATGGCGGCGACTTAAGCAGTTTTGCAATTTCGTCGGTCGAGTAGCCATCGTAATA
>CAJOOB010000035.1 GCA_905236025.1 uncultured Lachnospiraceae bacterium | reverse complement strand
GTCAATGCTTGAACAGATTTTATCTGATATGCAAAAAGCAGATAATGAATGGAATGTTATTCTTTTGAGATACTTTAACCCTATCGGTGCGCATAAGAGCGGTACAATGGGAGAAAACCCAAACGGTATTCCAAATAACTTAATGCCATACATTACACAGGTTGCTGTTGGTAAATTAAAGGAATTAAGTGTATTTGGAAATGATTATGATACGCCTGACGGAACGGGTGTAAGAGATTACATTCACGTTGTTGATCTTGCTTTGGGACATGTTAAGGCTTTGAAGAAGATTGAGGAAAAGGCCGGACTTAAGGTGTACAACCTCGGAACAGGTCACGGATATTCAGTACTTGATATTGTCAAGAATTTTGAAGAAGTAAACGGCATCAAGGTGCCTTATGTTATAAAGGGGAGAAGAGCGGGTGATATTGCCACATGTTACTGTGACCCTACAAAAGCAAAGGAAGAGCTTGGATGGACTGCTAAATACGGTATTCGCGAAATGTGCGAAGATTCATGGAGATGGCAGAAGAATAATCCAAACGGATATGATGAATAAGTTTGTCTTTTGTGGGATAACAGGCGCAAAGCGCCTGTTATCGCATACGGTCGTCAAATGCAAATAAATTTGCATTTTCCTCGTCGTTTTGTGGTATAATTGTTTTAATACATTTTGACTTTTGGCAAATAGGAGAAACAATATGCCCGGATATGATGCACATTATCTTTACGGTATTTCTTCGTACAGAGCATACAGCAAAGTCTGTGTGGCAAAAACTGACGAAGAGGAATGCTTAAGAAAAATAATTAAAGATTATAAGAATTTCTATGTTGTTGGCCTTATGGGCCCGGATCCGTTTTTTTACAGTATTCCGGAAACCGTACGCAAGGGAAGAAACATTGGCTCTATAATGCATACGGATGAGGCTAACAACTTCTTTAGAAACATGTTCAGATATGCAGCTTTCCAGCCTGATGCAGAAAGTATGTATAAGGCTGTTGCATATATTTGCGGTTTTCTCGGACATTATACTTTGGACGTGGCTGCACATCCGTATATTTACGCAAGAACCGGTTATGTTCCGGGAAAGAAAGACAAGGAATACATATCCGAACATTTCAAATTTGAAACACAGATTGATATTACTCTTGTAAAAGAGATGACGGATTTAACTCCAAATAAATTTAAAAACAGCACTTTTAAAGCAAGTATATCTGATTTATCGTTTATTGCGGATATGCTTGTTTATGCTGTTAACAGAACGTATGCAAGAAGTTTAAAAAAAGCTGAAGCGCAGGCTGCACTTATTTCAATGTCTTTCGAATCTAGAGCCACAAGAATCACTTCTCAGGGGGTGAAAAACGGGCTTGGTGCGATTGAGAAAAAAATTTTTGGACGTAAATATATTTCGGAACTTATGCCGGGTGATAATTCCGTTACTTTTGATGATCCGCTAAATAAGGAGCATGCGACATGGGCAAATCCATGGGCTCCCGAAAATGAAAGTGACAAGAGCTTTTATGATTTAATGGATAGTGCAAAAGAAGAGATGTTACGGCTATTGGCCCTGTTTAATGATGCGTTTGATTATAATGATCCCAAAATGCCTCAGCTAAGAGGAATGGGAAATGAAGCGGAACATTTCTTGACGGAAATCGGTAATAAATCGTATCATTCGGGATTGCCTGAGGAACTTGGACTGGGTTAAAACATTTGAAATGATAATTTAAGAAAGAGGGAAAAGAAGGATAGAGGTATGGAAAAGGTAAAAAGAGTTCTTGCTAAAATTGAAAATAATATTGTGTTAGGGGCGATTCAAAGTGGTCTTGTTTTAACAATTCCGGCTATTTTGATTGGTTCGTTTTGTACGCTTTTTTCCAATATTCCAATTACATCATACCAAAGTTTTTTGGTTAATAATGACACAGGTATCTTTTTAAAGGAAATTCTAACAATTCTTGAAAACATAACAACGGGTTTTTTCTCCGTGTATGTTACAATTGCTATTGCATATATGCTTCAGTCCTCAATTTCTTCCAAAAAGAATCCTTTATTTGGTGCTTCGATTGTTTCTTTTGCGTGTTTTCTTTTGGCAATCAACCCGTTTTCGGAAAATTTCCAGAAGGAAGCATACGGTGTTGCGGGCGTATTTATAGCCATTGTCAATGCAATCTTAATAACTTACCTTTATTCAGCGATTGTAAGTAAAACTTCTAAAGTACGTTTCTTTACGGACGGTGCGAGCCCGCTTTTTGAACGTGCAATTAATCTTAGTTTCCCAATAGTTTCAACGATTCTTTTAGTTGCGGCTTTTGACCTTACTATCTGTGAAATTGCAGGAGAAGAATCCATATATGTGTTTTTTTATCACGTGCAGGAAAACATTTTCGGGTATTTCGGACACAGCGCGCTTGCGTGCTTCCTGTATCTCTTGGCTTCCCAGCTTTTGTGGTGCTTTGGTATTCACGGCTCAAAGGCGCTTTACATGGTTAATCAGACAATACTTGACCCGATGTTACGCGAAAATATAAATGCGGTTGAAAACGGTCTTGAAGCGGTTAATATGTTTCCAAAGCCGTTTGTTGATACATTTTCGTTACTTGGCGGATGCGGAAGCACGCTTTGTCTTGTGTTTGCAATTTTGCTTGTAAGTAAGAGAAAGGGTAACAGAACCCTTGCAAAAGCCTCGCTTTTGCCAATGATTTTTAATATTAACGAAATAATGACCTTTGGTCTTCCGATAATCCTAAACCCAATCATGCTAATTCCGTTCATGATTGTACCACTTATGGGCATGCTCATTGGGTATATTGCAACGGTGAGCGGTTTTCTTCCAATCATTGCAACTCAGGTTGACTGGACAACACCGATATTTGTTTCGGGCTACCTTGCAACGGGAACAATAAGAGGCTCGCTTGTTCAGCTTCTTATCTTTGTTTTGGGCGTGTTGATTTATATTCCGTTTCTTAAGATGTATGAGGAACAAAAGGAAAGAGCGGCAGTTCAGAATATGAAGAAACTTCAGGAAATTTACTGTGAAGCAGAACGCAATAATGATGAGATTTCTCTTACCACACTTCCGGGAGTTTCCGGCGAAGTCGCAAGACAGCTTGTTAATGACCTTAAGTTTGCGGTTAAGAAAAAAGAACTTTATATGCTTTATCAGCCTCAGATTAATGCCGATGGCTACGTTTTTGGTGCAGAGGCTTTACTTAGATGGAATCATCGTTCATACGGTTTTATATATCCGCCAATCATTATAAAGCTTGCATATGAAGCAGGCTTCCTTGAAGAACTTGAAACCATGGTATTTTCAATGGTTAAAGCGGATGATGAATATTTTGGAAACCTTAAGATAAGTGTAAATGTTTCGCCAATAACGCTTTACTCAGAAAACTTTATTGAATTCCTTATAAAAGAATTTCCTAAAGGACGTACGGAACACGCAAATATTTGTGTTGAGATTACTGAAAGGGCAAGACTTGACAGAAACGGAAGAGCGCCGGCAATTCTTTCAAAACTTAAGGAAAACGGCTTTATGCTTGCTATTGATGATTTCTCAATGGGTACAACATCAATAACATATTTACAGCAAGGCAAGTTTGATATTGTTAAGTTTGACGGGGCGCTTACGAGAAATATTCTTACGGATAATACTGCGGCGGAGATTGTTTCGGCAATCGCCCATATGGCAGAAAACATTGGCTTCGTAACGCTTGCAGAATACGTTGAAACAAAAGAGGAGGCAGACAAATTAGCTTCTCTCGGATGTAAGGATTATCAGGGATATTATTTCTCAAAGCCTGTATCAAACAAGGAATTTTATGAATACTGGCATAAGAATAACGACAAATAAAAGGGAGGGCGGTATGAAAAGAATTATTAAGATTTATAATAAAATTGATTTAATACCCAGGGGGAATGCAACCGCGCATATTGAAGAGGGGTGTATTGTGCTTGAAGGGGGCGCTTTCAGAGGCGTTTATACATCGGGCGTTTTAGATGCATTTATGAAATGTGGCATCAATATGCAGACAACAATCGGTGTGTCTGCAGGTGCATTAAACGGATATAATTATGTTGCGGGGCAGATCGGACGTTCCGCAAGAATAAATCTTATGTATCGCCATTACAGTGAATATGTTGGCATTAAGGCAATCAGAAAGAATAAAGGTGTGATTGGTTTTAATTTTGTTATGAATGATATTAACCAAACGTCCGATATATTCAACAGAAACAGATTTAATAATCCGAACAGGAGATTTGTTGCCGTTGCAACAAACCTTAATACCGGAAAGGCGGAATTCTTTGATAAGGGCAAAAATATAAACAAGGCGGTTCAGGCATCGGCCACAATGCCGTTTGTTTCGGCACCGGTTATTATTGATAATAACCCGTATATGGACGGCGGATGCGCGGACAGGATACCTTTTGAGTACGCAAAAAATGAAGGCTTTAAAAAGATAATTGTAGTAAGAACAAGATCAAAAGAGTACAGAAAGAAGCTTCACGGCGCAAGATATGAAAAGATGGTGGACAGAATTTATGGGGATTATCCAAACTTCTGCGCTTCGTTAAAGTCTTCCTCCGTGGATTATAATCGTGAATGCGAGGAATTGATAAGATTGCATAATGACGGTGAGTTGTTCTGCTTGTGGCCATCGGCACCTGTAACAATAGGAAGGTTGGAGGGCAACATGAATAAGCTTGGTGAACTTTACTGGAGAGGTTTTAAAGACGGGATGGAAGCTGTCCCAAAGATTAAGGAATATTTGAAATCAAAGTAAT
>CAJOOB010000034.1 GCA_905236025.1 uncultured Lachnospiraceae bacterium | reverse complement strand
TTATTAACCCGTCGGGTCTTGAAAAGGTTGGTGACAACCTTTTTGCAGCAACACTTAACTCGGGTGATTTCAACGGTATCGGCTCAACGATCGATTCGCTTGGTGAAAGCTTCTCAACAGGTACGCTTGAAATGTCAAACGTTGACCTTGCGGATGAATTTACATCAATGATTACAACGCAGAGAGGTTTCCAGGCAAATTCAAGAGTTATCACAACTTCAGATACAATGCTTGAAGAACTTATAAACCTTAAGAGATAATAATTAAAAAATATTCCGGGGACTATATGTCTCCGGAATTTTTAATTTACAAAAAAACATTAAAAAAAACTTAAAAAAAATCGATTTTTGCTAGTATTTTTCAGTAATATATGATAAAATACATCTAGAATATTGCGTATATACTGCCAAAAATGTGGTTTGGTGTAAAAAAAGTCAGTATTTATGCGGATTATATGAACTGTTAATTTCGGAGGGAATTATGGATATAGCATCATTGGTGGGCTTCATAGGTGGCTTCGCATTGATTATCCTTGGTATTATATCCGGTGATGCCGGTGTAAGTGCCTTGGGAAACTTCATAGATTTGGTTTCGGTTATTATCACCTTTGGTGGTACTTTTATGGGCTTACTTATGTCAAACGCCATGAGTGATTATATAGCGGGTCTTAAATCGTTTACACTCATATTCAAGGCTCCAAAAGCCAATGAATCAGAGACAATCAAGCAGATTATAGATCTTTCGAATACCGCCAGAAAAGAAGGTCTCCTTGCTTTGGAAGAAGCAGCGAATAGCATGGAAGATGCTTTCATGAAAAAAGGTGTTTTGCTCATCGTCGACGGTACCGATCCTGATTTGTTAAGAGCGATTCTTGAAACGGAACTTACCTGTATTGAAGACAGACATAAAAAGAATATTACATTCTGGTCGAACATGGCGGCCATGGGCCCGGCGTGGGGTATGATCGGAACTCTTGTAGGTCTTGTAAATATGCTTAAGAACCTTTCGGATTCTTCGTCAATCGGTCCTAACATGGCGGTTGCCTTGCTTACAACGCTTTATGGTTCAATGATTGCAAACTGGATTGCAACACCTTGCGCCAACAAGCTTGGCGTTGATAACGGGATTGAAATCATGCTTAAAGAGATAACAATCGAGGGACTTTTGTCAATACAAGCCGGTGAAAACCCTCGTGTTATAGAGGAGAAACTCAAGTCATTCTTATCACCTAAGCAAAGAGATGCTTACACCGAAGCAAACGGTGGCGGCGACGGAGGTGAAAGCTAATGGCAAAGAAAAAGAAAGAGGAAGGCGGCGGTGGCGGTTCACCTGCCTGGATGTCAACTTTCTCCGATCTCATGAATTTGCTTTTGTGTTTCTTCGTTTTGCTTTTCTCCATGTCTTCCGTGGATGCGGAAAAATTCGAAGAAGTTGTTGCATCACTTACATCGAGCTTTAGTATTTTCGATGGTGGCGGTTCATCAATAAGCGAAGGGAATTTAATATCAAGCGGTGTAAGTCAGCTTACGGAATTTGATGATTATTACACATCGGTAAGTATTGCGGAAAGCGCGTCAATAATAGAACTTGTTAATTCAATTCAGTCGTACGAAGAGTATGTTGAGGAACAAAACCTTGATAATACGGAATCCATTGCGGAAGCTATTGAAGAAGCCTTGGAAAATTCCGGTCTCGGCGAAGATATAACGGTTGAATTTGACGAACTTTATGTAACACTCACAATTAACGGCTCATTACTTTTTGATTCGGAATCCGCAGATCTTACTGAAGATGCAACAGAGGTTGCCAGTAAACTAGGTGATGTGTTAAAATATTATGATGACTACACAATTGAAGTGTATGGCTATACCGACAACTTACCACTTACGGATACATCGGTATTCAAGGATAATATGTGGCTATCATTCGGAAGAGCATATACCATTGTTCAATACCTTGTAAACAACAAAGGTATGGATGATGAAAATATGAATCCAATCGCAAGAGGCGAAAAAGACCCGGTTGCATCCAATGATACGGCCGAAGGAAGAAGTTTAAACAGAAGAGTTGAAATCCGTATTTATAACGCATACGCTTCGGGATTACAGTCTTATGAAGATACTGCGACTTCAGGACTTACCGGAGATGATACGGATACAACCGAATAAATATACATAATTAAAAGACAAAGATATATTTCAAGAGGATTGGTTATGAAAAAAGGAATTATTAACATTATACTTATCGTGCTTACGCTTACAAACGTAATTCTTACCGCTATCGTGGTCTTTTCGGTTGTACCCGCAATGAAACAGGTTTCAAGTCTTGTGGGGAAGGTTGCTTCGGCAATTGAACTTCAAAAGAATTCAGCGAACAACTCCGGAGACGTGAGTGTGAGTGACCTTACAAACTACACGCTGGAAGATAAGATTACGGTTAATCTTGCTTCGGGTTCGGATGGTAAAACGCATTACGCTCAGGTTCAGGTTACTTTGGTTTTAAATACAAAGTCCGATGATTACGCTGATTATAAGAATGCGATTTCAAGTAAAGAAGAGAATATCAAGGCGATCGTAATCGATTTGCTTTCCACATATACAGTTGATAACGTTGTTGAAGAAAAGAGCAGTATTGAAGATGAACTTTTGACATTGTTGCAGGCATACTTTGATAATACAACTTTCATTTACGACGTACAGTTTAGTGGATTTACTGTATCATAAATCCAAAGAAATCTGATTCAAGGAGGTGGGAGTCTTGGGCGAGGTACTTTCACAAAATGAGATTGACAGTCTCCTTAAAGCTTTAAGTACCGGCGAGCTTGATGCGGAAGAATACATTGCAAAAGATGAACAGTCTATTAAGCCATACGACTTTAGACGACCATCTAAGTTTTCGAAAGAACATTTAAGAACACTTGAGAATATATTTGAGCATTACGGACGTTTGCTATATACAAACTTGCCTGCTTATTTAAGAAAAAATGTACAGGTTAACGTGATGAACTCGGAAGCAGTTGCTTTCTCTGAATTTTCAAATGCGTTATCAAACCCGGTTTTGCTGGGAATAATTGATTTCGAACCGCTTAAAGGTAATATACTTATCGAATTGGCGGTCAATCTCGGATACGCAATTGTTGACAGATTGCTTGGCGGTGAGGGCGTGAGCCTTGAAAAGAAAAGAGATTTCTCGGAAATTGAATCTCTTATTATTGAAAGAATCTTAAATGTTTGCGTTGACTTGTTACGAGAACCGTGGTCAAACGTTGTTGATGTTAATCCGAGACTTGAACGAATTGAAACAAATTCACAGTTTGCTCAGATTATCTCGCCGTCGGAAATGGTGGCTATTGTCACTATTAACTTAAGAATAGGAGATGTGGAAGGTCTTATGAATGTCTGTCTTCCGTTCATGACACTTGAACCTGTCATGGATAGATTGAACACCAAATTCTGGTATTCAACAATGCAAACCAGAGATGACGGTACATATGAAGAAACCATCGAGGCTCTTATTTCAAAATCCGAAATACCTGTCAAGGCTACGCTTGGCGGAACGAGGATTTCGGTAAATGATTTTACAAATCTCCAAAGAGGAGACATCATTAAGCTTGATGGCAAGCTTGAGGATGAGTTGGATGTTTATGTTGGAAATATTAAAAAATTTAAAGCTTTACCGGGCTCAGTGGATGACAAATATGCTGTCAGAGTCACATCGATACTAAGGGAGGAGTGAGAAAATGGACGGAATGCTTTCGCAAGAAGAAATTAATGCATTGCTTAACGGAGCCGACTTGGGCGGTGATGCCGGTGACAGTGCGGATACTGCCGTTGCGGTAGAAGATTCTGGGTTCGACCTCTCGGCGATGGAAAAAGACACTATCGGTGAAGTGTGTAATATAAGTATGGGCTCAGCAGCCACGACTTTATCATCTCTTGTTAATCAGAAGGTTGATATTACGACTCCAAACGTTTCGGGATGTACCTGGGGCGAACTGGTTTCGGAATATGATAAACCAAGTATATTTATACAGATAAAGTACATCGTAGGTCTTAACGGCACAAATATTTTTATCTTAAAAGAAAATGATGTTAAGATAATTACAGATCTTATGATGGGCGGAGACGGAACTAACACGGAAGGTGAGATTGGTGAACTCCAATTATCAGCCATCTGTGAAGCCATGAACCAGATGATGGGGTCGGCTTCGACATCTCTTTCATCAATGATGAATGAGAAGATTGATATTAGTCCGCCAAGTGCCGACAAAGTCGATGTTAACGAAGAAATTCCGGGCATCGAAGGGGGCGAATTCCTTAGCGGTCAATTCGTCAGAGTTTCTTTTAAAATGCAAATCGGAGAGCTTGTAGACAGTGAAATTATGCAGGTATTCCCTGTTGACTTCTGCAAGAGGCTTTGCGATAGATTCTTAGGTAACGGAGAAGACGAGACTCCGGCACCGGAAACAGCACCGGAACCTATACCGGCGCCTGAACCTACACCGGCTGCAGCTCAACAGAGCGCGCCAATGCAGCAGGATATGGGTATGCAGGCAGGATATGGAATGCCAATGCAGGGAATGCCAATGCAAGGTATGCCAATGCAAGGAATGCCAATGCAAGGTATGCCAATGCAGGGAATGCCGATGCAGGGCATGCAGATGGGTTACGGAATGCCTATGCAGGGAATGTACCCTCAATCTGCCAATGTTCAGGGTGCTCAATTCCAGGCTTTCTCTCCTGATATAGTCGCTGCTAACCAACGCGAAAACATTGGACTTATCATGGATGTTCCGCTTGAGGTTACAGTTGAACTGGGTCGAGCAAGAAAGTCGATTCAGGATATACTCGAATTCTCACCGGGTACTATTATTGAACTTGACAAGATTGCGGGTGAACCCGTTGACGTTTTGGTTAATGGCAAGCTCGTCGCCAAGGGCGAGGTTGTTGTAATTGAAGAGAGCTTCGGCGTAAGAGTTACGGATATTATTAAGTAAACGATAGGAGATCGAATTATGGCAAAGAAAATTTTGATTTGCGATGACGCAGCATTTATGAGAATGATGATCAAAGATATCCTTACCAAAAATGGCTATGTTATTGCTGGAGAGGCAGAAAATGGAAAGATTGCCGTCGAAAAATATAATGAAACTAAGCCGGATCTTGTAATGATGGATATCACTATGCCAGAGATGGATGGAATTCAGGCTCTTAAGGCTATTAAGCAGGCCGATCCTGCTGCTACAATTAT
Source organism: uncultured Lachnospiraceae bacterium (assembly GCA_905236025.1). Lineage (GTDB taxonomy): Bacteria > Bacillota > Clostridia > Lachnospirales > Lachnospiraceae > CAJOOB01. The sequence goes on along the minus strand of CAJOOB010000034.1, from coordinate 1,931 downwards.
CATGTGCTCGGCTATGGGCCAGCAGGCAATGGTTATTGAATCAATTCAGTCGGGTGCAAAGGACTTCATTGTTAAGCCTTTCCAGGCGGACAGAGTACTTGAAGCCGTTAAGAAAGCCGTTGGTTAATCTGAATTAATGTTACTCGGTATTGGTACAAATGAAATAGCAAAGTTGTTAACAGCCCTGCTTGTCTTTGCCCTTGTTATCTTTTTATGCTGGCTTACAACCCGTTGGATTGCGGGCTATGAAAGAAAGAACATCGGCAAAGGCAATATAGAGGTTGTTGAAGCCAGAAGGCTCGGCACAAATAAAGCTTTGGAAATTGTCAGGATCGGTGATGATTTTTATTGCATAGGTGTGGGAAAAGATGAAGTTAATCTCATTGCAAAGTTGGATAAGGAGAAAATCAAGATAGAAACACCGGAAAATACAACATCTTTTTCTGATAGTTTCAAAAAGATTCTTGATAAAGCCGGAGATAAGATTAATAAAAAGGAAGCCGGCAAGGGTGTTTTGGAAGATGAAGACGAAAACATTTAGCAAAATATTACAGAAAACAGCTTGGTTTATCCTGCTAATTTGTTTTGCATTTAATCTGAGTATAACTGCATACGCTGATGAGGTGGATGAGGTTGCAACAACTGAATCAAATGATGATGAAGCGGTTTCTGACTTGATTGATATTGGAGATTTTACCATTAGTACAAGTGGTGAAAGTCTTTCAGCTGCATTGCAGATTGTCCTTGTTCTTACCGTTATAGCATTGTGTCCGACTATTCTTGTGATGTTTACATCGTTTACAAGAATAGTCATTGTGTTACATTTTACCAGAGGTGCTCTTAATACCAATACAGCGCCTCCAAACCAGGTTATTATCGGTATTGCGCTCATTCTTACCTTCTTTATTATGAGACCGGTATTTAATGAGATATATACCGATTGCTATGTACCGTTATCAAACAGCGAGCTTAGCGCTGAAGAAGCGCTTAAAGCGGGAATGACGCCTCTTAGAACTTTTATGTTTAAACAGGTTAATGAAGAAGATCTTAACATTATGTGTGAGATTGGCGGAGTTACTGAGGTTGACGATGTAGAAGAGGATATTCCGACCACTGTTTTAACTGCAGCATTTGTGCTTAGCGAACTTAGAATAGCATTTTGGATTGGTTTCTTAATTTATATACCATTCCTTATTATAGACATGGTTGTGGCTTCAACGCTCATGTCCATGGGTATGATGATGCTCCCGCCTGCCACAATTTCAATGCCTTTTAAGATATTGTTGTTTGTTTTGGCTGACGGTTGGAATCTGATTATTGTTAATCTGATTAAGACATTTAATTTTTAACGAAAAACACGGTTTGGTTATTAGTTTATTGGAGGATTTGAAATGACAGAAGCAACAGTTTTGGACATCATGAGCGAAGCTATTTGGGTTATGATAATTACATCAGGCCCGTTGCTTTTAGTATCTTTGGCTGTCGGTTTATTAGTCAGTATCTTCCAGACAGTAACATCTATTCAGGAACAGACGCTCACCTTTATTCCTAAGATTATTTCCATCTTTCTTGGCATGATTATTTTAGGCTCTTATATGCTTAACAATCTTGTTGGACTTATGGAAACTTTGTGGAATTTTGGCGATTTCATGTAACGGGAATTAAAGATGAATATTACATTTTATCAGGAAAATATTGAATACTTCCTTTTAATTCTTGTAAGAATGACAGCGTTTGTGTCAATAGCACCTTTCTTTGGACATACCAATGTCCCGATGAGGTTTAAGGTCGGAGTTTCAGCGGTTTTATCACTTGTTGTGTATGGGCTTCTATCCGATCATGTTGCCACGTATGATAATGTGTGGGAATATGCAGCACTCATCTTTATGGAGGCTGCGTGTGGTTTGCTTATTGGTCTTTCGGCTTTTATA
>CAJOOB010000033.1 GCA_905236025.1 uncultured Lachnospiraceae bacterium | reverse complement strand
TGGTCTTCACTGATTGCGCCAAGCGCTGCAGATGCTGAAGATGCAACGGCAATACCACCGCCAAGACAGGACAAACCTGTTGCAAGTGCCGCACTTATATATCCCAAACCTGTTGCAAGTCCGCTGCTTGAAGAAACGGCCTCTGCGGTCTCTTCAGCCATTGCTGTATCACCAAATACAACAATAATACCCGTAACAAGGATTGTTACAAATAAAGAAAGGTTAATTAAAAGTGCTTTTTTGTATCTGCCTCTTGTTTTTTCACCAAATGCATAAGCCGCAAAAGGAATTACTATGCTGAGTAAAAGTGCTGCAAAAATTGTAATCTTTATAATTGTTGACATATTTTTAATCCTCCGAAATGTATTTATTAACCGTTATATGGCTTAAATTCTCTGCCGGTTCCTTTATAAAACCTTGAGAATAATTCATAATATTCAAGACGCAAAACCTGGATTCCAACTATAAGTCCTTCAAATCCGATAACAAATGCATTACCGAATATAAGTCCCACGATGCTGCCGTTTCCGCCGTTTTCGTAACCCGTAAGCATGAGCACAACCTCCATAATGGATACGTGGCTCACCGCAAACGCACCAATTCTTATGAACGAAAGAGTATTTGAGAAGTAACTGAGTAAAACCTCAAACAGCTCGAAAAACGCCTGAACAACAAACATTACCGCGCCGGTTTTTTCTTCAGCTTTCTTCTTGGTAAGAAGGTGCATTATCGGCTCTTTGAATGCAATTAATATTAGCGGTACAACAAAAAGTATCACAAGAACAATTGTTGCAGGAAGCGCTTTGCCACTCATTAAAAGCATAATCACCAAAACAAGTGCCCCGTAAAAGACAAGTCCGCAAATACCGTTAGTATCGATGAGTCCTGCGTAATCCTTTGCTTTAATGCAGTTAATCACATTAAGCACCATACATAAGAGGATAATGAGCATTCCCAGGCCAATGGCAAGAACAAAGACCGTATTTAACTTTCCGATAAACGGAACGTTTGTCATTGCATCTACAGGCCTTAACCATACAGCATCTATAATGTCTTCAAAACCAAATATCGAACCGAAAAGGAAACCGAAAATCGTTGAGAAAAATCCCGCTTCCGCAATAATTCCGGCAAGATTTGATTTTTTAAATTTGTAAAGCAAAAATCCGCCAATCAAAAGGCACAAACCCTGTCCCACATCACCAAACATGGCGCCAAAAATAAATGCGTATGTAAGGGATACAAGCATTGTCGGATCCAGTTCTCCGTATGCCGGAAGTCCGTACATTTTTATGTACATCTCAAACGGTTTAAATATGCCAAAGTTCTTTAACTTAGTCGGCGGAACCGCGTCCGTACTTGTGTGTTTATCATCTGCAATGCAAACAATATCCGTTTCATTTTCTTTTATTTCCAAAGAAAGTTTTTTCGCATCCTTTGTTGTCATCCAGCCACAGAAGATTGCGTATTTTTCACCGTCTTGTTCAAGAAAAGCCGCATACTTTCTTGCTTCAAAGTTTTTTGAATACGTTTCAAGTTTTAATATGCTCTTTGCAATCTTTTCTTTTTCGGCAGAAAGTTTTTCTCTTATTGCATCTTTTTCTTTTTTTACTTCCTCTTCAAGTTTTGCCGCAGTTTCAGCTTTTGCTTTATACCCTTGTGCAATGTTTCCGTGTATATCACAGTCAAGCTTTATGATTTCATAATTAAGAGCTGCAAACGCCGCATCAACCTTGCCAATCTCGCCGGCCGGGGCAAAATAAATACCCCAGATGTATTTTTCTTCTTCCTTTGCCTTTAAGAATACGGTTTCAATGCTGTTATGAACGTATTCCTTAAAGCGCTTTCCATATTCCGTAGGAACACGGCCAAATCTGTACTTTAAGTGCTTAAAGGCAAATATACGGTCCAGGTCCACATCCAAATCGGTAAACGGTCTTAAGGCCTCTGCCTGACGCGTCGCGTCGTAACACTCTTTTTCAAGGACATTTAATTTTTCTTCGCTTTCTTTTACAAAAGAATAATTTATTCTTATGCAGTCAAGCGCTTCTTCCTTTGAAATATCATCACATTTGACATTTTTTAAATCCACATCCACGTACTTTTTAATATCGTCCAAATAACCAATCTCATCCCTGTAAGGATTCTGGTCAACCACCGGACGCAAAAGTTCGTTGGTTTTATACTCTGTGACCGCATATTCCGGCTGAATATCATGTTTTGAAATATATTCGTCTATTACTTTGTCCAAATCACCGCCCGGACATGTAATACTTACAAAACTCATTTTTTCGATCACTTCACATCACCTCCGATAATTAAGATCGCAGCTTAAACAATTTGCTTAATAATTTCGTCTGCAGGGTACTTATACCTTACACACTCTGTGATCGTAATAATTTGCTTTACTTCTCTTTCCTTAAAATGTAAGTAAGAAATAACCGTTGAAAGAGAGTACGGATCTTCCTTCTGCATTTGAAGCATTAACTTGTCAAGTGCCTTGTTAAACAACGAATTAAACGATGTGCTGTCCGTTTTTAACTGTTTGTACATCTTGCCGTAATAACTGCTTTCAAACTTTTTCATAAATTC
>CAJOOB010000032.1 GCA_905236025.1 uncultured Lachnospiraceae bacterium | reverse complement strand
GATATTCCTGAAGGCGCATATTTTGCAACGGGAAATGTAAACGTGAGAGCAGAGGCAAGCAGTTCTTCGGAAAGTCTTGGCATTTTAAAGAAATATGATTACGTTATTGTCGTTGCAACAACGGACGACAACTGGGCAAAGGTTGTATATTCGAATGCAGATTCCGGCTTTGCGTATGTATATGCGGATTATCTTTCAAACGACGAAACCTTTAAGGCAGAAGCGGTTGCGTTTTTACAAGAACTTGCGGATGATGAACTTGCATCAAGCGGCATTGTAGATACCACAGATTTGCTTTATGATTATGAGGATATTGTTTCTGACTTGGAAGCGCTTAAAGCAAAATATACAGAAACCTTCTCATACGGAACATACGGTACTTCCGCCGATGGCCGCGATTTGTATTACGCCGCGGTTGGAAGCACAAACGCCGATAATCAGATTATAATTATGGGCGGTTTAAGAGCAAACGAATACATGGCATCGATGGTAATAATGAGCCAAATTCAGTATTACCTTGATAATTACAATTATTACTATGATGCCGAAAATGAAATAACATATAAAGATTTACTTAAGGATACTGTAATATACTTTATTCCGACACTTAATCCGGACGGAATGACAATTTCCCAGTACGGTCCGGATGCGCTTAATTCCGCAGAGTTACAGACGTTAGTTGCAGATGCTCTTGGAACAACAAGCTACAATTCATGGAAGTGTAACGCAAACGGAATTGATATCAGCAGAAACTTCTCTGTTGGATTTAAAACGGTGATTGAAGGCTGGACAGTTGGAAGAATAAATTATCCGGGTACGGAAGCTGCTTCAGAACCTGAAGTAAGTTCACTTGAAACATTTATATCATCTTTAAGTAACGTATTGTATGTAGCATCTTACCGTGTAAACGGTGAGAGAGTGTATGCAAACGCAAACGTAAATTCAGACGGATCGTCCATAAGCGAAGATACGCTTACCGTCCTTAATACGGTTGCAACGGCAATGAGCGAATACAGCGGATATGAAATTTACTCCACCTCGCGTCTTCCAAACGGATACGAAACAGACTACACAACATCACTTGGAATACCGTCTGTTTTGGTGGCTATTGGTGATACAGATGCACCGCTTTCTTCCGCGGCATTTTATGAAATATGGAATGAAAATAAAAAGCTTCCTGCCGTTATATTAAGCGCACTTGATTAGTTTTACTTACTTGATAAATTCAAATAAACGGTAAAACGAAAGAAGGATGGAAAAATGGATATCAAAGGATATAAATTAATAAAAAAAGAGGAGCTTAAAGATATTGGCTCCGTCGGATATTATTTTAAACACGAAAAAACACAGGCAAAAGTTGCCGTAATCCTTAATGATGACGACAACAAAGTCTTTAATATTGCATTCAGAACGCCGGTATCAGACAGTACCGGTGTGCCGCATATAACGGAGCATTCCGTACTTTGCGGTTCAAAGAAATTCCCTCTCAAGGACCCGTTTGTGGAACTTATAAAGGGGTCTTTAAACACTTTCTTAAATGCAATGACATATGACGATAAGACCTGTTATCCCGTTGCAAGCACAAATGACAAGGACTTCCATAATCTTATGGATGTTTATCTTGATGCGGTTTTTAATCCAAAAACGTATGAAAGAGAAGAGATTTTCGAACAGGAAGGATGGAGCTTAAGGCTTGAATCAAAGGATGCACCGCTTGAATATAACGGTGTTGTTTACAGTGAAATGAAGGGTGCTTTGTCAGACCCTGATTCATACGTAAGAGACGAAATAATGAAAAACCTTTATCCGGATACAAATTACGGCTTTGAATCAGGCGGAATCCCGGAAGAGATAACAAAGCTTACATATGAGGATTTCCTTGATTTCCACAGAAGATATTATCATCCGTCAAACAGCTTTATCTATCTTTACGGCGATCTGGATATGGAAAAAGAACTTAAATGGATTGACGAAGAATACCTTTCTTCATACGACTATCTTTATGTTGATTCAGAAATACATATGCAAAAGCCTTTTAACGAGGCAATGGATATTACAATAAATTATCCGATAGCCACCGATGAAACAGAGGAAGATAAAACTATCCTCACATACTCGGTTGTGTTTGGTGATGTAAAAAACGTACATGAATACTACGCATCAAGTCAGATTGATTACGCACTTTGCAATGCAGAGGGCGCAATGCTTAAGCAAAGACTTTTGGATGCGGGAATTGGTACGGATATATCCTGTTATTCGGATTACGTAAGAAGACAGCCTGTATTTACAATTGAGGTAACAGACTCAAATCCTGATAAAAAGGAAGAGTTTGTAAAAATCATTGAAGATACTCTTAAAGAAATATCAGACCACGGTTTTGATAAAGATCTTTTGGAGAGCAACATTGAACTTATGGAATTCCGTAAGAGAGAGGCAGATTATAATAATGCTCCAAAGGGACTTATTTACGGCCTTAATATGTTAAACACATGGCTTTATTATGAAGATATGCCGTTTGATATATTTAAATATACAGAGGAATTTGCATTCTTAAGAAATAATATTTACAGTGGATTTTATGAGGGATTTGTTGACAAATACATCCTTTCAAACCCTCATAAAGTAATACTTACAGCGGTTCCCGTAAAAGGTCTTACCGCTAAAAAAGACGAAGAGCTTGCAAAGAAACTTGAAGTCATGAAGAAAAACATGACAGATGAAGAACTTGAAGAAATTATACAAAAAACAAAGGCACTTAAGAAATATCAGGAAACACCTGATTCGGAAGAAAATTTAAGAAGCCTTCCGTTACTTGAAATTTCAGATATTGAAAGAGAACAAAAGCTAATTCCTTCAGAAATAAGAGAAGAAAACGGCGTAAAGATTCTCTTCCACGAAATGAACACAAACAAGATTGCATATGCGGATTTAGTCTTTAACGCAGATTTTGTAAAAGATGAAGACATTAAATATCTTGCGCTTCTTGAAGATTTGCTTGGCCTTACGGACACAAAGTATCGTTCGTATAAAGATCTTAATACGGAGATATACAGATTAAGCGGCGGCGTATCCGGAAGAAATATGCAGTATCTTGATAAAGACGGTAAAACGCATCTTGTATACGGAATAAAGACCAAGGTTTTATATAAAAACATTGGAAAGATATTTAATATCTTAAATGAAATTCTTCTTCATGAAAAATTTGAAGATAAAAAAAGAATAAGAGACCTTTTGGGTAATATAAAGGCATCAAAAGAAGCGGATATTGTGTCATCATATGATGCGGCAACAACGCGCGCAGGCTCGTATTTCTCAATGTTTTCCGCAGTAAGGGAGCAGATGGGCGGCCTTACATATTACAGATTTATCTGCGATTTGTTTGATAATTTTGATAAACTCGCAGATGAAACAATAAGTAAGATAAATGAGTTGTACGAAAAACTCACTGATAAGAACACGGCTATGGTCAATATTACCTGCGACAGGGAAGGTTATGACAAGGTTGTGCAAAATCTTGATATACTTACAAAAGGCATTACCGCAAAGGATAACTGCGAAGCTAAACGCGAATTCAGCCTTGAAAGAAAGAATGAAGGTATTACAACATCTTCAATGGTTCAGTATGATGTAATGGCCGGAAACTTTAAGGATGCGGGCTTTAAGTATGACGGAAGATTAAAGGTATTGTCACAACTTATGCGTTACGAATATTTGTGGCAAAATGTTCGTGTAAAGGGTGGCGCATACGGTTGCGGCCTTACGGCATCAATTACAGGAAATATGAGCATGTACTCATACAGAGACCCTAATATAAAGTCAACATACGAAATATATAAAAATATTGTATCATACTTAAGAACACTTGAACTTGATGAAAGAGAGCTTAAGAAAATAATTATAGGTACGATAAGTGCGGTGGATTCACCAATGACGCCTGCAACCAAGAACGGTTTTGCGTTAAGTGATTATTTCTACGGAGTCACTGATGAAGAAAGACAAAAGTGGAGAGAAGATGTTTTGGATATTACGCTTGACGGTTTAAGAGAGACAGCGGACGTTGTGGAAAGCGTGGTTAAGCAAAATTACATCTGTACGGTGGGCAGCGAATCAAAGATTGCCGAAGATAAAGACGTATTTATGAATATCACCGGAATAAAGTAAGAGAGGAAACCAATGGATACAGAATCATTAAAAACAGGATATGTGGGTTTAATTGGCAGGCCTAACGTTGGTAAGTCAACGTTAATGAACAGAATAATCGGTCAGAAAATTGCCATTACCTCCAACAAGCCTCAGACAACGAGAAATAAAATTCTTTCCGTTTATACGGAAGACAGAGGTCAGATAGTTTTTCTTGATTCTCCGGGAATACATCAGGCAAAGAACAAACTTGGCGAATATATGATGAAGGCATCGGCTTCGGTAATTGCCGATTGCGATGTTATCATGTGGCTTGTGGAACCTGCAACTTTTATTGGCGGCGGTGAAAAGCACATTATTGAACTCTTAAAACAGGCAGCAAAACCGGTGATTTTGGTTATCAACAAATCGGACACGGTAAAAAAAGATGAATTGCTTCCTGTAATAGCAAAATATTCCAAAGAGTATGATTTTGACGAAATTGTTCCTGTGTCAGCTTTAAACGGCCAAAACACCGAAGAACTTGTGACGTGTTTATTTAAGTATTTACCGTACGGCCCGCTTTATTACGACGAGGAAACCGTAACGGACCAGTCTATGAGGACCATAGCCGCTGAAATCATAAGAGAAAAGTCCCTTAAATGTTTATCGGACGAAATCCCGCACGGAATTGCGGTTTATGTTGATAAGATGCACACAAGAAAAAGTGGAGATATCACTGATATTGAGGCCACAATAGTTTGCGAGCGAGAATCACATAAGGGAATAATAATCGGAAAAGGCGGGGCAATGCTTAAAAAAATTGGATCCGCGGCCAGATATGAGATTGAAGAAATGATTGAAGGTCAGGCAAACTTAAAGCTTTTTGTAAAGGTAAGAAAAGAGTGGCGTGATGATGATTCACAGCTTAAAAACTTTGGCTACTCGGATAAACAGTTGTAAATAAGAGAGAGAAATGGCAGAACAGATAAAGACCACCGGTATGGTGCTTCTTGCAGCGCCGGTGGGTGAATTTGATAAAAGGCTTGTTATACTTACCAAAGAATATGGTAAGGTAACTGCCTTTGTAAAAGGGGCAAGGCGTGCGGGCAGTCGATATGCGGCTGTTTCACAGCCTTTTTCTTTCGGTGAATTTACGCTTTATCCGGGAAAAGAAAGCTTTGGTTTAACGGATGCGGATATAAAAGAATACTTTTATGAAGTAAACGAAGACATTGATTTAATGAGCTACGG
>CAJOOB010000031.1 GCA_905236025.1 uncultured Lachnospiraceae bacterium | reverse complement strand
TTTTTAAAGGCATCAAGCCCGTACTTCATACCTTTAAATTCTGCTTCATGCATTAAAAGAAGGACCTTCAACTTTTTATTGTCATATCTTTTTCCAAGAGATGGGTAAAAATCATTTAATTCAATACCATTATTTACGACAATCGCATCAGAAATACCAAGCTCTTTTTTAAGCAAATCTTTAAGCCAGCCGGCAATTACAACAGGTTTTAAGCCAAGTTTAAATGAACCGTCAACCTTTGATTTTTCACCGCTCCAGGCTTCATAATGCTGAATAAAGTAATACTTTTTTCCACACTTATCCGAAAGCTTTGCAACATCATACGCTGTGGGCCAGGCGGTTGCAATTGTTACATCCGCCTCTCTTATTGTTTTATCATTTATTTTTCTTACTAACTTAAGCGGTGTTTTTAAATCATACCACTGCGGTTTATACCCTTTAAAAAACACACCTTTAATTAATACTTTCATGAGTCTTTTTGGGTATTTAACACCGCTCCACTCAAACGCGTACGGAATCACCGGTTCATAAATCACAACGTCGTGTCCCATACTTAAAAAAGCATCCGCATATTTAAAAACAACCTGTATTCCTCCCGTATTATTCACAAACGGAACAATCATATTTATCTTCATTAAAATTCCTTCTTCCCTTTAATGCCCTTTTTAAAGTCCCTGTATGCCTCTTTTATTATACGGTCTTCGCTGCCGTTTACAAAAGATGAAACATATCTTGCAAACCTTGTTATGTGTGTATATAATTTCGCCCTTAAACTGAAATCATAATCCTTAAGTAAATACAGTCTGTTTCTGTTATTGTAATATATTGAAACCTTTGATTTCTCGCCGCCGCTTGTTTTACCAACCTTGTGATAAATCACGGTATCCGGCGTGTAATAAATATCTATCCCTGCCCCAGTCGCCCTTAAAGAATAATCCATATCCTCACAGTACATAAAATAATCTTCAGCCATTAAGCCAATTTTATCCGTAACTTTTTTATTAAATAAAACGCAACACCCACTTGCAAAATCAACCTTTTTATGAGTAAGGCCCTCTCCGTTACCGACAATCGCCTTGTTCTTATCAATAAAACCTTCCGCATACCAGGATTCATCCTTATTCCAAAAGAAATTAATCTTTGGCGCAAGCATTAACGGTTTTTTATTATTATCAGAATCCTTTAAAAAGCAGTCCATATAAGTGTTTAAGAAATCTTCTTTAACTTCCGTGTCGTTATTTAACATGCACACAAAATCTGCTCCAAGTTCATACGCATATTTTATTCCAACGTTGTTACCGCCCGCAAATCCGGCATTTTCTTTTGAGCATATAACGCTTATTTTATCATCATTTTCATATGCTTTTAAAAGTTCAATACCCGAACCGTCGGTTGAAGCATTATCCACCAAAACAACGTGATAATCATATCTTGTAACATCCATCTTTTTAAGGCTGTCAATACATTCCGTTGTTACTTTCATTCCGTTGTAATTAATAAGAATAATAAATACTTTTTCCATCTTTACTCTTCTTCCTCGGTAACATTATATACAATTGCAAGAAACAGCCATACAAACAGATTATACGGCTCCGGCACACTTATAAGCGCACATATCCACACCAAAAAAGCAGGGATTTTTAAGTAGTTATATTTACCCGCGTTTTTTCTAAACGCATTTATTAAATATATAAGTATTGCTCCAAATCCCAGTATCCCGGTGTTTGCGAGCCAGGTTGAGAACAAATCTTTTCCTCTGCTAGATCCAAATCCCACTCCGAGTATAGGTGATTTGCTCCACGCTTTTAAAAGTGTTTTAAGGGCCGTTGTTCTTTCACTTCCCGAAACGTTATTTACCGTAACCGTGTCTGCAAATTTAGACACAACCTTTGTAACAAGCGAAGCAACAAGTTCCTTTTTTACAATTATAGCCAAAACAATTATAAAAAAGGCCGACATAAATATATAAAAATACTTTTTGTTAAACGTATTTTTTCTTGCATATTTAAGAATTATAAGAATTAATTCCAATACTACCCAAAGTATAAGTCCAACAAAGAAAGTGGAACTGTAACTGTATGTACCAAGAAGAATAAGTAACCCTATAAGCGCAAACTTAAATATCTTTTTAATGTTTGCCCGATAAAGTAACGGAAGCCCGGTAACAAGGTAATAGCAAAGTTCCGAAGCCTCAAGACAAGGGCCGTATATTCTTAATCCCTGCACATTTCCGTGAAGGTTTGCCCTGAAAATTTCATCAAAAGGAAGTAAAAGTCGCATTGCAAAAATCTGATAAACCGTAATTAACATTACAAGACAAATACCATATAAATAATATTTTATAATCTTCTTTACTTCTAAAGTTTTATCATAAACCGCATCCGAAACAAAGAATACAAATACAAGCACAAATATAAGATAAACAAACTGGGTAATGTTTGATGAACTAAAAGAAAGGCCTGTATATTTATTATCCACGGATAAAATTTCAATGTCTGAAGAAAGCACAAAAGGCATGGCTAAAGATGCCATGCAGAATACAAAAAACAATCCCAAAGAAAGCGGGACTTTTTTTAAGTTGAAATCTTTTGAAATAAGTTTTTGAATTAATCTGTATATGAACCAAAGTATACAAAGATAGAAGGAACTTTGTAAGCCAAAACCGCCGCCTGTTAAGTTAAGTATGCTCATACCCGTGCAACCGCAAAGCATTACGGCAATATACGGTAGTAACTTTGGCTTCATGAAAAAAAGCAAAAGTCCAAGTGGGAAAATCAACAATCCCATTAGTGTTATTTGCATTATTCTACAGTTCCTCTTCTAAAAGCTTAACCATGTTTTCTTTAAAATTCTCTGCCGTGAAGTTTTCAAGAACTCTTTCTCTTGCCTGTGTTCCAAGTTTTGTTCTTAATTCTTCATCCTCTATTAATCTCTTAAGTGCATTTGCATATGCGCTTACATCCGCATTTGGGCATTCAATTCCCGTTACACCATCTAAGTTTACGTAATTAACGCCACTTCCGTTTATATGATAAGTAACCGCAGGCATACCAAAGTACATACCTTCTGCAAGAGCAAGGCCAAACGCTTCATTCTTTGTAACAGAAGGGAATGTAAAAATATCACACGCTTCTAAATAAGCTCTCTTATCAGATGCGCTTATTCTTCCAATAAACTCAATCTTATCATCACCTGCTGCCTGGGCCTTTAAACTTTCTGTAAGTTCACCGCTTCCTGCAATAAAGAATTTGGCATTAATATTACCAAGTTCTTTAGAAGCCGCAATTAAATATTTTAATCCCTTGTAAGGCACATGTCTTCCAATAAAGAATCCCAAAACCTTTCCGGAATATTTCATTCTTATAAGAGAAGCCTTTTCTCTGTCAATATCATCTAAGATAAGGCTCTTTTCATCTATTCTGTACGGGAGAATATATTTCTTGTTTCCAAAATATTTCGAAAACTCTGATTCATTGACATGAATAGGAGTTGCGCCGACAATCTTATCCGCTCTTTCAATAAGTCTCTTTGTCTGGTCATGGACAAACAGTTTTAAAAATCTCTGCTTTGAAATATCAAAATGCCAGTAAACAACAAGCTTGAAGTTTTCCTTGCTGTGTCTTAACAAAAGCCTTGCAACAAAAGGATTTGCATAATGGAAAATTACAACATCCGGTTTAAAATTTTCCATTACATCATCAAGCGCCTTTTTATAATGCAACGACAAAGACTGGGATGCAATTTTAAGTTTGTATCCCACCCTGATAACTTCAACGCCGTCCACAAAATCTGTTGTGTTTTCTTCTTTGTGGCAAACCATTTTACCGTCATCTGCATCTTCATTAAAGCATATTATTTTTTGTTCGTATCCCTGCTCGCTAAGGGCGTTTGCAATATCTTTTGCAACCTGCTCGACACCGCCTATAAAAGGATACATATATTTTGAAATTTGAAGTACTCTCTTCATTATCTGCCTTCCGTTAACTGAGTAATTAATTCTTCCATAAACCGCAATGATTAAGACAAAACAACTATGTCCAATCCCGTTTATTGTAACACATTTTAAATTTATAACAAGCCATTGTTACTTTTTCACATAATATTCATACATTTCTTTAAGCGTATCATATATATCATGTTTCGGTTTATATCCCAATTCCCTTTTAATCTTGGAATTATCGCACTTTATAACCGGTGTATCTTCCGGTCTGAAGCGTTCTTTATCAATTGTAATTGTGACTTCGTTCGGACAAAAACTCACAATTTTTTCAAGCATTTCATCAAGGCCTCTTGCCACAGAAGATCCGACATTATATACCTCGTTACAATTGCCGGATTCTAAGATTAATCTGTATGCGCAAACCACGTCTCTTACATCTGAAAAATCCCTCTTTGCAGAAAGGTTTCCAACCTTTATTTCTCCGCCTTTACCACTCTTTGTGATTTCTGCTGCCTGTTTGCAAAAACTTGGCAGGACGAAATTGTCATTCTGGCCCACACCCGTATGATTAAAAGGACGGACCGTGTATATTTCCATACCGTATTTTTCTTTATAAAGTCTTATAAAGTTTTCCTGTGTAACTTTAGAAATACCGTACGGATTATTTGCATTTAAAGGAGCCCGCTCATCAATTCCTTCTTCTAAACCCTTTGCATTATATTCTTCGCTTGAACCAATAAACATAAGTTTTGCTAAAGGCGCAATTTCTCTTGCCGCCTCTAATATGTTTAGCCCGCCGTTTACATTAATGCGCATTGTAAGTTCAGGCTTTTTCCAGCTTTGCCCCACAGAGCTTATTGCCGCAAGATTTATTATATAATCAGGCTTTGTAAGAGACACAATCTCCTTAACCGATTTTGAGTCTGTGATGTCTGATTTATTGTATTTTACACGTGAAAACGCGGAAGGTTCAACAAACCTTCCGTCGCCAAAATCTATGTTGTAATCCGGAACCGCAAGAGTTTCTGCAACATCACAGCCGCTTACATTGTCATTTGACAAAAGAAACGAAGCTGAAAGGTACTTTCCAACGAAACCGTTTATTCCAAAAATTAAAACATTCATTTTAAATCATCCGATATTATTTATTCTCAGCTTCTTTTTTTGCAAGATTAAGATCATATTCAGCCATGATGTCGCAAAGCTGTTCATATGTTGTGCTTTGTGGATTCCAGCCAAGCTTTGTTTTTGCCTTTGTAGGGTCCCCCCAAAGATTTACAACGTCGGTTGCGCGGTACCACTTTGGATTTACGCATACAACCATCTTGCCGGTCTTTTTATCATAGCCCTTTTCATCAAGGCCTGAGCCCTTCCATTCAATTTCAATTCCGTCATGAGCAAATGCCCTTTCGGTAAATTCACGAACGGTGTGCTGAACACCCGTAGCAACAACGTAATCATCCGGTTCGTCCTGCTGAAGCATGAGCCACATACATTCAACGTAATCCTTTGCATAACCCCAGTCGCGTAATGAATCAAGATTGCCAAGTTCAAGGTGATCCTGTAAACCGCAGGCAATTCTTCCTGCTGCAAGAGTGATCTTTCTTGTAACGAAGTTGTCTCCTCTTCTTTCAGATTCATGATTAAACAAAATACCGTTACATGCAAATATTCCGTATGCTTCACGATATTCCTTAATCATCCAGAAACCGTACTGTTTAGCAACAGCGTATGGGCTGTACGGATGGAAAAGTGTAGTTTCCTTCTGAGGAACTTCTTCAACTTTTCCGTAAAGTTCGGAAGTGGAAGCCTGATATACTCTTGTCTTCTTATCAAGACCAAGCATATGTACGGCATCAAGTATTCTTAAAACACCCAAAGCATCGACATCGCCCGTATATTCAGGAGAATCAAAAGAAATCTGAACGTGGCTCTGTGCTGCAAGATTATATATTTCATCCGGTTCAACCTCTTTAATAACCTTTACAATACTGAGTGAATCTGCAAGGTCACCGTAATGAAGTGTGATTTTATCTATAATGTGGTCAATTCTTTCGGTATTTGACAAAGAAGTTCTTCTGTAGATACCGTGAACCTCATATCCTTTTTCCAACAGAAGTTCTGCAAGGTAAGAACCATCCTGACCTGTAATACCGGTTATTAACGCTTTTTTCATTCCTAAATTCCTTTCCA